>JAOLZA010000069.1 GCA_028343615.1 Verrucomicrobiota bacterium | reverse complement strand
ATTGAGGCAGCGATCCGTAAAGAACTCAGGAAACCCACAGGCAAACTCACCAAGGCAGATTTGGAGAAGGTGACGAAGCTGAATCTCACCGACAAAAAACTGACCGATGTGAAGGGGCTGGAGAACCTCATGCAGTTAAAGGTGCTGAATCTCCAATTCAATCAACTGACCGATGTGAAGGGTCTGGAGAAGCTCACGCAGTTAACGAATCTGCAGCTCATTGGCAATCAACTAACCAATGTGAAGGGACTGGAGAAGCTCACGCAGTTAAAGGTGCTACCCCTCTACGACAACCCCGCTCTCACCAAAGCACAGATTAATGAACTGAAAAAGGCGTTGCCGAATTGCTACATCCAAAGCAACCCCACGAAGTAATCATGAAACAGCTTCTCTTAATATGTGCGGTGGTGGCGTTGGTGGGGTGTGGGAAGCCGCTCATTGATGACCCCATTGTTGAGAAGGCGGTTCGCAAGAGTCTCAGGAAGCCCACAGGCAAACTCACCAAGGCGGACTTGGAGAAGGTGGCGAGTCTGTATCTCAGAGCCAAAAAACTGACCGATGTGAAAGGTTTGGAGAATCTCACACAGTTGAAGACGCTGTATCTCAACGACAATCAACTGACCTCCGTAAAGGGTCTGGAGAAGCTCACGAAGTTGGAGGTGCTGTATCTCTATAAAAACCCCGACCTCACCAAGGCTCAGATTGACGAACTTAAGAAGGCGTTGCCGAAATGCGTAATCGCTAGCAACCCCACGAACAAAGGGTATGAGGAGTCCAAATAGGCCGTCGGAGGCACCTCACTAACCCACATACCGATACCGCGTCGCCTTATTGGTATGCGGCCCGCCTTTTTCAACCTCCTCCAGCACTCCAACCCGCACCAATCCACGCAACCATCGTGCCGTCTGCTTTCCTTGACTTTTTGCCTCGCTTGCCCGATACACTCGCCGCCTCGTGGCCACAGATAATTCATTGATGGATGCTATCGTGTCGTTATGCAAACGGCGCGGGTTTGTGTTTCAGTCCTCCGAAATCTACGGTGGGCTGCGCGGCTTATGGGATTACGGCCCCCTCGGCGTGGAGCTCAAGCGCAACATCAAGGAGGTGTGGTGGCGCGATATGATTACCACACACGACGAGTTGGCCCAGCCCGAGGGCACACCCAGCACATTCCAAATGGTGGGCATTGAGTCGAGCATCATCATGCACCCTCGCGTGTGGAAAACGTCCGGTCATTACGATTTGTTTGCAGATCAAATGGTCGATTGTCGCGAGAGTAAAAAGCGTTACCGTTATGATCATGTTAAAGGCCGCTGGGTATCTCATGAGGGCAACAAGGTCTTTATTACCACTGCGGGTGATGTGGATGATTTGCAAGCGGCTCTGAGTGCGCGTGCCCTGCAGTATTTTGAATTGAAGGCAAAGTACGCCGATAAACTGGAGTGGGAAGGTGAGATTGCTGATTTACCCACGGTTAAAGATCACAGTCAGGTGGTGGGGCCTGACACCAAGGAACTGGGGACTCTGACTGAGCCGCGCGATTTTAACCTGATGTTCGAAACGTATGTGGGCGCGTTGCGTGATGAGGAGAATAAGGCGTTCCTGAGGCCGGAGACGGCACAGGGGATGTTTGTGAATTTCAAGAACGTGATGGATAGCAACCGCGTGAAAATCCCCTTCGGCATCGCGCAACAGGGCAAGAGTTTCCGCAACGAGATCACCCCGCGCAACTTCACCTTCCGCACGCGGGAATTTGAGCAGATGGAGATGGAGTTTTTCTGTCACCCCGATGAATCGCCAAAGTGGTACACCTACTGGCGCGACCGGCGTTTCAAGTGGTACACGGATCTGGGCATCGATCCGGCGAAACTGATTTTGCGCGACCACGATGCCGACGAGCTGAGCCACTACTCGGTGGGTACGGCGGATGTGGAGTATGCCTTTCCGTTTTGCGAGGAGGGCGAGTTTGGCGAGTTGGAGGGCATCGCCCATCGCGGCGATTTTGATCTGCGCTCGCACATGGAAGGCAAGCTGGTGCGCGAAGGCGATGAGCTGGTGGTGGAAAAAGGTGAAGACGGCAAACCGAAGTATCCCGGGAGCGGCAAGGACATGACCATCCTCAACGAGGAAACAAAGGAACGCTACGTGCCGCACGTCATCGAGCCCGCTGCCGGTGCCGATCGCACGGTACTGGCGTTCATTTGCAACGCGTACAACGAGGAAACGATTACCAACGAAAAAGGCAAGGAAGAGACGCGCGTTGTGATGAAGTTTCATCCGCGTATCGCTCCGTACAAAGTGGGTGTGTTCCCGCTGCTCAAAAACAAACCCGAGCTTGTCGCCAAAGCGCGTGAGGTGTGCAACTTGCTGCGCCCGCACATGGCGGTGTTTTACGACGAAGGCGGCGCCATTGGCCGTCGTTACCGGCGGCAGGACGAAGCCGGCACGCCTTATGGCGTGACCATTGATTTCGATACGCTCGGTGAACAGGGCGACGAACTCAAAGACACTATCACCCTTCGCGATCGCGATACGATGGAGCAAAATCGGATGCCCATCAGTGAAGTGCTGGCGTTTTTGCTGGAGAAGATTCGGTAGCCAAGCATAATCAGCGCGTGACCCCCGACGAAGCTGCCAAGCTGCTTGATCAATTTCGCGCTGGAAAAATCAGCCGCGCGAAGGCGCTCGCCGCGTTGGGCGCGGCGCCCATCACCGACCTCGGCTTCGCGCAGGTGGATCAGCATCGTGCCCTGCGGCAGGGCTTTCCGGAGGTTATCTACGGCAGCGGCAAAACACCCGTGCAAGTCGTCAAAATTGCTGATGAGATTCTCAAGCAAAACGATCGAGTCCTCATCACCCGGATTACGCCCGACCACGCAAAGGCTCTAAAAAAGAAATTCAAGAAAACCGTCCATCACGAGACTGCCCGCTGCGCGGTCATCGAGAAAAAGAAAGCTAAACCTCGCGCTGGAACCATCGCTATCCTCTCCGCCGGCACCAGTGATTTGTCGGTAGCCGAGGAAGCCGCCGTCACCGCCGAGACCATGGGCAACCGCGTGCAGTGCATCCACGACGTCGGCGTCGCCGGACTGCACCGCCTCCTTGCGTGTGCCGAAGATTTCCGCGCGGCGAATGTGTTGATTGTAGTCGCCGGCATGGAAGGTGCGCTCCCCAGTGTGGTGGCTGGCCTCGTTAACAAACCCGTCATCGCCGTTCCCACCAGCATCGGCTACGGTGCGAGTTTTGAAGGTGTGGCAGCCTTACTCGGTATGCTCAATAGCTGCGGCAGTGGCGTCACTGTCGTCAACATCGACAATGGATTCGGCGCGGCCTACGCCGCCAGCCAAATCAATGCTTTGGTAGCAAATTCATAATGAGAACATTCTTGGACTATTCAATTATCATAACAGTGTGGTTTGGTGTAGTTGTCGGTTGTGCGGCTCCACAGACGCAGCCCGTTGTTTATGCGAAACTGAAAGAAGCCTCGGTGGAGATTCTGGTGAATGGCCGCTTGGCCGGTTCAGGCAGTGTGGTGGATGCACAAGGGCATGTTTTCATCGCCAACCACATGGTCCCCGGTGATGAAGCAACGGTCGAAGCCCAATCGACGGCCTTGGGGCGTCATCCCATCCAACTCGTTGCGCGGGATCGTGCCCATGATTTGTTATTGCTCAAATTACCTGCGCGTGACCAGCCATATCCGCATCTATCCCTGGCCAAAGCCAATACGAAGGCCGGGCAACCGGTTTATTTGTTTGGGGCGCCGGTCTTCCGGCATCATGTGATGATATCCGGAACCGTGGCACGCGATCGCCCGACGTTTGAGTTTTATGAGGGCGCGTTCCGGGAAATTCTTCACATCTCTGCCATATCTCCCATTGGCACGTCAGGTGGGCCGTGGGTCAATGTGCACGGTGAATTGATCGGCGTGCAGAGCGCGGCCATGACGATCAATGGTGCGCATCAGGGAATAGCTTATGCGGCTCCGCTAGCATCATTACGTCGGCTGCTGAAGAAAAAGGAGACTGTACACAGCGCAACAATGCAGACCGGTGTTGAGGAATTGTGGGGGCAAGAGCCGAAGTTCATTGCTCAGTTGCCGCAAGGTGTGCGCGGCCTGGTAGTACGTCAGCTCCGTGCGAATGGAGTCGCCGCCAAGGCTGGGCTGAAGGAGTGGGACGTCATTGTGGCCGCCGACGGCAAACCCGTTGAGCGTACCAAAGATTTATTAAACCGTATCCGCGCCAAACAACCCGGCCAACATATCAAGCTCCGTGCCACTGATCGTATGGGGAAGAATTCCCGCGAAATCACCATAAAGCTAAGTCCGATCCGCTAGGCCTTGGCTTGCCTCGTTCTTACTTGTTCGGTCTTGGGAAACGCTGAGGTATTGGGGCAATATTCCCCTTCTCCTTTTCGCGAAGCTGCTTTTTTAACTCTTTTTTAGAGAGTGGCTCGTTGCCACTTGAAGCACGTTTCTTGTTCTGATTGAGGGTGATTGACGCAACTATACTTCCATCAATGGTTGCGGTGCCGAAGTCCGGACTTTCAACTTCCAGTTTCCCATCCTTCCAGCTCTTCAGCGTGAAGGTTAATGAACCGTACCCCTTAAGCTTGGCGTTCACCACTCCCTTAGGCAGCTTTTCATTTAGCGGGGCATTCTTGCCAGCGAACTGAATCAAGCCCGTGCGGTTGAGGGGTACGTTTACGGCTCCAAAGCTGATTGTTTTCAAATGGATAATATTTTCACGGACGCTAATGACACTGCCAGACATCGTATCATCATTGGCCAAGCGCAAAAAGTCCTCCTTGGGCGACCCCAATGCATCCTTGAAACTAACCGGCAGGCTGCCGTCCCATTCTTTGATGCTAATGTTGCTGATCCTCACGGGATAGGTGGCGCGGGAAGTGAAAACCAAGCCGGCACCTTTTCCGGCGAATTCCCCCTTGTCCTTCCAGTTGGCAATTTTCTGGCCATTGATGAACAGTATGAAGGTTCGTTTCTTTCTGTCCACACGGAAGGAGAAGTGAGCCCGGGATCCGATGCCGGTGAGGTTGACCCGCGCGTTTGATCCCAATCGGTTTGAAACAGGTTCTCCATCCTGCATCTCGTGGCGGGACAGGCTAGCACCCGTTTGACTGAGCTTTAGCGAATAAGAGTTCCCGTTGCTTCCGGACTTCAGGTTGTCCGAGAAAAAATTAACGTTCAGGTTGAAGTATGCGGATGACCGACCCGTTGGTGTTTTCCAATCCAGATCAAATTCAGTGATCGACTTGTCCGGGAATTCAACTTCTCGGCCTACCATCGCACCGGAGCCAGTGCTTTCAAATGAGTTGGCCTTGAATTGAAACATACCGCCGGGCACATTTTTCTTTGGCAAATTGCCCGGGATGGCTTTCGGAGGAATAAAGTTGTTTAGGACACCTTTCTTTCCGCCTGCATTCTTGGCGGTGCTGAAGACCCAGTCCTTTTCTGACTTTGGCCCGTTGAACGTGACTTGCTCGCTTCCTCCTCTTGCAGGAATGATTGCCTTTATGGCGGTACGCTTGAATTCGAGCCGGCCGGCATACCAGCTGTTGATCACCACCTTGTCAGTATCAACAATCTCAATCTTGCCGGTCAGCTCATTGCCGCTATTGAGCAGGATGCGCGACTGCGGGGCCTTGGCTGGAGCTTGCCCTTTGAACGTCACCCGATCGATGCCTGCCGGGTCAATCTGTAGCGCGGGCTTGATGCCGGCAGCTTCCCAGATCAGGCCGGTTTTAGGATCAAATTTCACAAACTTGCCGCTAATGATATCCCCGTTGAGCATATAGATTGCTTCCACGCTTCCCCCGGCTTTGCTCATTGCCGGCAATGTAATCATCGGTGGACGTGCTGCTTGTAGCGCAGGGGATATCAGAAAAATAGCGAACAGAATAAAAGCAAAGCGAGTCATCGCTTCGATGATGTGCTGAAAATTTTTGGCTCGTCAAGATATCTGAGAAAGGCGTGAGGTTTGCTTTAGACTGGTTCGGCACATATCCGGACTTTATGTTCTTCGCGTGACTAGAGAGGAATTGCTCAAGCAACAGCTAACCGATGAACAACGGAAAATTCTTTCCGATTGTTCAGCTCTCTACAACCGCCTTCCATCGGATTTGAAAACCAAGCTTGAAGGTTTAATGCATGTTTTTTTGCATGAGGTTGCCTTTGAAGTGAAGGGCTTTGATAAAGTCACCGAGGTGATGCGTATTTGTGTGGCGGCAGAAGCCTGCGTGCTCATCTTGGGTCGGGGTTATAATAGCTATTGGAAATTGAAGCGGGTCAAAATCTGGAAAGAACTTCTCAAGGATGAGCGCGGCGAGTTCGCGGGCTGGGCTGGTCGCAGAAACGTATCCTTGCACTGGGATAGCGTTCTCTATGGAATGAAACAGGGTAATGATAATTGTAATCTCATTCTCCACGAATTTGCCCATGTGCTTGATCAGGCAGATGATTCGCAAGCACAGAGCATTCCTGTGCACGAGGGTTCAGTCGACAGGGCTAAATGGGAAGAAGTCATTGCCCGCGAATACCCGAAGATAAAAGCGGCGTATAAGGAAGGAAGGGCGCATACAATTGACGAGTATGCGCTTGCCTCCAATGCAGAGTTTTTTTCCTGCGCTACTGAATCCTTTTTTGAGCGCCCCAAGAAGTTAAAGGAGTATCACCCGGAAATTTATGATATTCTGGAGGGCTACTATGGACTGGATCCGCTTCCTTGGAGTAGAGCCGAAGAGAAGCGGATTGAGCAAAAAGCTCTGGAGCGGGAAAAAAGGAGATTTATTCGACTCATATGGATGGGTGTTTCTGTGACCCTTATGGCTGTGGCAATGTTTTTGGCGGCATTGGAGATCGTTTCAGATGATTTTTTCATCTACTTTTACCCCGTATGGTTTCTCCTGATCATCTGGTCCCAGACGAAGAAAAGTTGATGACGCAGGTTAAACTCTTTTGACCACCGATCGTTTATCTTTTAGCCTCCCCTCTCGCCTATGAAAACTCTCTACCTCGACATCTTTAGTGGCATCAGTGGTGATATGTTTCTCGGGGCAATGGTGGACCTTGGCGTGGATTTCGATGCCCTTGAGGCAGAGCTAAAAAAACTTAAGCTCGAGGGCTATACTCTTAGCGCTAATCGCCGGCAGAAATGTGCGATTGATGGGGTGAAGTTTGATGTGCATCTGGCGGATGGCGGCGAAGGCGATCATAGCCACAGCCATTCGCATGATCATTCTCACGAGCACAGCCACTCTCACGATCACGAGCATTCCCATGAGCACAGCCACGGCAGCGATGACGGCCACGGGCACAGTCGGAATTTCGCGCAGATTTCGGAGATGATTCACAAGAGCACCCTGAGCGATTGGGTGAAGCAAAAATCAGTGGCCGTGTTCCAGCGTGTGGCCAATGCGGAAGGCAAGATTCACGGCATGCCGCCATTTGAAGTGCACTTTCATGAGGTGGGTGCGGTGGATTCCATTGTCGATATTGTCGGTGGCTGCATTGCGTTGGAGCTTTTGGGCAAGCCACGTGTGCGCAGTGGGCCCGTGATTGAGGGCACCGGGTTTATCATGTGTGCCCATGGGCGATTTCCCATTCCCGCACCGGCGACTTTAAATATTCTCGCTGAACGCGGCGTGGCCATTACCCAGTGCGAGGAACCCAATGAACTCATTACCCCAACCGGCGCCGCATTGATTGCGGAATTTGCCGAGGACTTTGGGCCGATGCAAAACCTTACACCTGAGAAAGTTGCCTTTGGTTTGGGCACACGCGATTGTGAAACCCGACCGAATGTTTTACGCGCAGTCTTGGGCGAGGAGTCGGTGAAGAGCGGTGGCAACGATTGGGAGACGGACACGATTTCCGTTTTGGAGACCAACCTCGATGATATCAGCTCCGAGGTGCTGGGTGACTTTGTGGAACGCGCATTGAATGCCGGCGCGCTGGACGTGGTGCACACGCCGATCCAGATGAAGAAGAATCGGCCCGGCGTGCAGTTGAGCGTCTTGTGTGCCGAGGGTGATGCGGACAAGTTCTGCGAAATGATCCTGCGCGAGACCAGCGCCTTTGGTGTGCGACGCACCTTGACCGAACGCCGCAAGCTCCAGCGTGAAACCAAGACTGTGAGCACCCCGCATGGGGAGGTGACCGTGAAGCTGGGCCTGCTCAATGGTGAAGTCGTGCAGGTGGCACCGGAGTATGAAAGCTGCCGCGCCATTGCCGCGCAGGCGGATGTGCCGCTCAAGGCTGTTTATGATGCGGCGGTGGCTGCAGCGCGTTGATTGGGTTTATTCCTTCTTGGGCGCGCGGCCGGTGTGTTGGGCGTTTTGGCCGCGCATGGGCCAAGGACTCTTGGCCGGCCCTTGGCTTTTAGTTTTTATCGCATAAATGCCATCATCTCCGCCCATGTAAACCGTCCCATCAGTTCCAATGGTAGGCGACCAGCCTGGTGTGTAAATAACTCTTCCGGTTTCAAATTCCCATAGCTTGACCCCGCTCTTACCATTGACGGCATAGAGTTTTTTATCCTCTGAGCCGACGTAAACCGTGCCGTCAGACCCAATGGCGGGGGAATATAATACTTTACCACCCGTTTCAAATTCCCATTTTTTCTCCCCACTCTTGCCATTGACGGCATAGAGCTTGTTGTCAAATGACCCGAAGTAAACGGTACCATCTAGGCCAATGACGGGTGAAGAGACCACAAAACCACCCGTTTCAAATTCCCATTTCTTGTCTCCGGTTTTGCCGTCCAGAGCGTAAAGCTTTTTGTCCCATGCTCCTAAATAAACGGTGCCATCCTTACCA
>JAOLZA010000068.1 GCA_028343615.1 Verrucomicrobiota bacterium | reverse complement strand
GTCGAGCATCCCCCGGTCATCCAGATCATTGAGCAGCGCTGAATAAGCTGTGTCGTAGATCGGTAGTTGTTGGTCAAGGTGCTGGAAAATGCCCCAGTGATGATCCCACGCATAAATGCCCGTATCCTTGTAGCCTTGAATGGTAACAAACCGCACTCCGGCCTCAACCAGTCGGCGAGCCAACAACATTCCCTGCCCCACGTTGTTGCGCCCGTAAGAATCACGCAGCGCGGTCGGTTCATTCGAAAGATCAAACGCCCGCTTAGCCTTGGTGGAGGTGGCCAAACTCAAGGCCTGTTCGGTAAAGGCATTGTGTTCTTGAGCAAAACCCAACTGTTGCTCGGCGTTCGCCTGAAATCGGTCCAGCGATTTTAACAGATGCGCGCGACCGGACAGCCGGCTGACATCTACCCCTTCGGCCGCATCAAACGTCGGCACGGAAAAGTTGGCTGCATTGGGATCGTCCTTGATAAGAAAGGGATCATGGGTGCGGCCCAGATATCCGCCGTAGCCCGGTGCGCTGTGGGCCGGATGCTTCATGTCCCCCAAATGCACAAAGGGCGGAACCGGCGCCTGTTGTTTTTGTTGCCGGCTCAACACCGCACCTATGCCCGGCGCCTGCAGGTTCTTGTCGCGCGGGCTTCCACACATAATGTCCACATCCCCTTCCCCGTGTTTGGAGCAGAAGGACTGCATAGAGCGGATCAGGGAAAATTTGTCGACGCACTTGCCCAGCTTCGGCAATTGATCGCTCAGGTGTAGTCCGGGGATATTCGTGCGGGCCGGATTGTATTTGCCGCGGATTTCCGACGGTGCGTCCGGCTTCAGATCATACATGTCGAGATGGCTCGCGCCCCCCTGTAGAAACATGAAGATGACATTAATCTGCTTTCGGCCGCCACTGGCCTTTTCATTGGCTAAGACTTCAGGTAACGACAGCCCCAAAGGAGAGATTGCCCCAAGGGACAATCCACCCATCCTGAAAAAATCCCGGCGATTCAATGCCATCACCTTAATTGTAAGCGATCGTAATGATCTTCGCAAACCTGAAAGGTTAAACCCGACAGATTAATCTTTCATAATCGAGCGATATACAGCTTGCTTGAATCCTTCCACAAACCCGTTGTCCGTTGGCACCTTTTGAGTCATACCAATCAGGATAAGCTTATTAGCCGGATCAATCTGAAAGGTGGTTGAAGCATATCCTCCCCAATTGTACGCACCCTTACCTGCACCCTTGGGATCCCCCTTAAGGCGCACCCTAAAACCTAAACCAAAAGCAGCGTTCGATCCCATTGTAATCCCTTTTACTCCTTCGGCACTCAGGTTCATTTGTTGAACTGAAGATTCTTTAAGTAGGCGGACCTTTCCTAATTGCCCTTCGTTAAGCAGCATCTGGCAAAACCGAAGATAATCGCGCGTACTAGAGGTCAACCCACCTCCGCCAGACTCCCAAACGGCCGGACGAACAAACCGACTACGACTCGGATGATCTGATACATTGCGTTTGCCTGCAGCCCAAGTGTAAGTAACAGTAAAACGTGAGTGCTTATCTTTAAGCACATGAAACGAGCTATCTTTCATGTTGAGTGGCTTAAAAATACGTTCCGCAAAAAACTCACTCAGCTTTTCCCCTGAAACTACCTCCACTAAACGCCCAAGAACATCAGTACTAAGACTATAACGCCAAACCTCACCGGGTTGCGACACCAAGGGTATGGGCCCTAACACATCCACAAGATCCTTATTAGTGTGATTATTGTTCATTGGATTTGACTTGCGATACATCTGGTCCACCGGATGATCACCAAATATACCGTAGGTCAACCCGGAGGAATGAGAGAGTAAATGACGGACAGTGATCGGTATTTTGGCCTTAGTATGTTTGCCATCCTTGGAATACACCCGTGGATTCTTGAATTTTGGCAAATAATTAGCAACAGGATCATCCAGTTCCATTTTTCCTTGTTCAATCAGGATCATTGCCGCAACTGAGGTAATCGGCTTGGTCATCGAATAAATCCGGAAGATAGAATCCTTTTTCATCAGCTTACCCCCTTCGACATCCGCATGACCGGCCGCTTCAAAGTGCACAATCTCGCCTTTGTACAACACCAGAGATACAGCGCCAGCAATCCGGTTATCCTTAATCTGTTGAGCAATGTAATCGCTGACGGGCTTGAGCTGCTTTGGCGCAGCCATAAGGGTTTGGAGACTCAGACTCAGTGCGAACAAAAAAAGGATGGATGTTTTTTTCATGAGTAAAAATAATACGTCATCAACTGAGCGGAAGTTACTGAAAATAAACCTGAGCGACAATTACCGACTTTTGGATAACCATTAAACCTAATTGATTAATTTATTCGTTCAGGCCAACCCCCACAACTTGGACAGCTCTGTCCGGGCTTAAAGACATAGATACTTGCGCAATAAGGACATTTGGTTGGTCGGTTCGGGTCAAAGCCCAGACCCAACTCAGGTTTTTCAGAACGCAAACGAAGCGACGTGGCAATTAGCCAATTGCATACGTGTTCAAAATTCACTTCAATCATCCTTGGCAGCGTTATTATCCCTTGACTTGTATAAATCTTCACCGATTTAGACTGATAAGTAACTTCCTTATCATAACCCAATCCAGCCGCATAAGAAATGCCGATGAGGTCACGACCATGAATATCAAAGAACACTGTCTCCTCTAATTTGGATGTATTTCTGCGCGGTCGTTTTTTAATTAATCTCAGCCGATCTGCCTTCACCGAAAACTCCCAATCAGGTTTCTTTTGTTCATGCCCATAAATCCAACATTCGCGAATATGTTCCCTATGCGATTCAAATAATAACAGGAATAAGGAGGGTGGGAAAAATACGTAGATTAAAAGCCACTGCCAAACTGGCCAAACACCATCAGCTGCCTTTACTTCTCGTGATAATGAAAACCCGTCCGAAATATTATTTATTTCCCAGCCTTTTTGCAAAAGAGCCTCTCGGCTGTCTTTCTCAACGAAGTCTTTTTGCAGGGCCATTAAGGAGCGCCCGCCATACCAGGTAACCAAATGTTCCTTGATATTTTTTTTGGATTTCTTCTGCTCTGTATCAAGCATTTCAACCAACACGAGTTGCTGCTGGTGCAAACTCTCAAACAGATCAAAGATAAGGTTTTCGGCAGCCTCTTTGGAGGCAGGAACATGATGCGCTTCCGCTAACACAACGTCACTTGCCCCATAAACTTTTAATTTTAATTGGTGTGTAAATTTATAAAACCGAACCCCCTTGCCAAAAGCTAAACTAACCATAGCACCAAACCCATGAGCCCCAGCCTCACCGTCATTCGCAATACAGGCAAAAATAATGGCTAAAATCAATGCACACGGGAGAAATAAAATAAATAATAGAATGAAGAGGGGTAGTTCTATCCATGCCATCTTGCGAAAATCTTTAAGCCGGACATGCTCCAGAACCATATGAGTTGCCCCTGATATATTTCCACCGATCAACTCCTTAATCCCCATTTGCTGAGTTTTGTAAGAATCTGCCGGCGGAATCTGAGGCGGTAATCTTTGCTGGAAATCTTGTGGTTTTAAATTACCGATAAGTTGACTCAGAGGAATCCATTCATCCATCCCTTCATGGCTGGCTAAATCATCAGGCAACAGTAAACCTTGTTTCAGGTATTCATTCACCTGATTCGGAGTATACGGCCCGCTGGGCTTATCACCTCGAGCAATAAAAATTTGTATTGAATCTGCCACTTCAGTTATTTCAGCATAATCCTCTAACCTGAATTCGTTTTTTGTTTCTTTGGAATCCTCTTGGCCTTCAGCTTTAGCTTCCTCTGCTGCCTTGCGCCGCTCTTTGAGTTTCTGCTTAAACCAGTCATTAACCACCCAAAACCCAATAATCAGAGCGAACGGCAAAACAGACCAGAAGAATATCCAGTTTCCCAATGCATCCGGTGACATGCCAGCCAAAAGAAACAAGTTGAAATCACAGAGCATAATTAAGGGCGCAGGACAGATATAAAAGAATTTTATATCTGTCCATTAAAATGAACTTAAGGACAATCTTCTCTTAAGACTAAATCAATTGCACGATATGCCGCCTCGCGCATGTCTTTGGGGAAGTTGTGGTTGTAATCCGGATGCTTGATAACCAGACCCTTTTCATTACCCAATAATCTGTAAATGGGCCGAGCGGCTTTGGCGCAAGTGTCTACGCTCTTCCACCGAAAATTTGAATCGCGCAAGGGCGCGTGCACGAAGAACGGGCGGGGCGCCAGTGCGCCAAGCAGCTCGGGGAAGTCAAAAGGGATTTCCTTCGTGCGCCCGCGATAATCCGACAGGCGCGGCATATAGCGAATCTGGCACCACCCTCGGCCAAAGAACCAGTTGCGCTCCGCTCCATCGTAATAATCCGGGTACGCATCGAAACCACAACTGCTGGCCAAAACGGTGATGCGTTTATCAAACACCGCTGTATAAATTGCATTATGTCCGCCCAGCGAATGGCCGATGGCGCCGAAGCCGCGTGTGGCGTCGACGTACGGTAGCGTCTCCAGCAAATCCAACGCGCGGGTGTTGTCATAAATCGCTTTCATCGTGCCGCTCACGTAACCGAGCTTGCCAAGGTTGGGCCAATAATTGGCGAGATGCGTATACGCCGGCGAAATGGTCACATAGCCGCGCTCGGCCAATTCCGAGGCATAAGCCCGCCCCTCGCGCCCACCGAGGCCGACCACCACTTTGTGCCCCACTTTGTTGTCGGTCGGATGCAAACACAGCACCGCCGGAGCCTTGCCGCCCTTGCCGATGAACACCGATTTCGGAATGCAAAGATAAGCCGGCGTGCGCGAGCCGGGCTCAGATTGAAACGTGATGAGTTGCCGGAAATATTTTCCCGCGTCCACTTCCTCCTCCACCTTCACATCCAGCCGCACCCGCCGCGCCTTCCCCGGCAGCGGCCCCATCACCGCCACCATCCCCTTCAAAACCTCCGCCCTCCGCAGTTCCCAATCCGCCAGAGTCTTCACCGGTTGCACTACGCCCTTGGCATCGCGGAATTGCAGAAGTTTTAACCGGTCCAACCGCTCGGCGGCGAAGAGGGTAGTTGAAACGAACAGTGCCGCGAAGAAAATCAAACAACGGTTCATGCCCAAATGTGACATGAAGCAAGAGGCTGGCAAGGCGAATTGTGCTGTCGGGCGCTACTGCCGCCGGCGTCACTTGACAGGGACTTGCGCACCGACTCGTTTCTGCCAGGCATGCAAGCTAGCACGGAGCATGGCGACTTTCTCTGGGTGCTTTGCGGCAAGGTCGTTGGCTTCTCCGATGTCTTGGCTGAGATGGTACAGTTCGGCTCGTCGGCCGTCCAAAAACTCGATTAGCTTCCAGTCACGCGACCGGATCGCAGCATACGGTTTGGCACCGCCCGGATGTGTGTGCGGATAGTGCCAGTAGATACTCTCTCGATCCAATGTGACGCTGGCATCCTGTAGCAGCGGCACAAGGCTGCGGCCTTCCAGTTTGTCATTATGCTGCGGCTCCCCTTTGGTCTTGGCCAACTCAAGTATGGTCGGGTAAAAATCGACCGTTGTCACGGGTTCGCTCGATACCGTCCCTGGATTCTTGACAGCCGGACCTTTGACGATCAGCGGGACGCGAACACCCCCTTCATATGACGAGCCTTTTCCGGACCGCAATGGGACATTCACGGTGCTGCTCTGACCACCGTTATCTGAGGTAAACATGAGGGTTGTTCTGTCCTCGATGCCCAGCTTTTTCAACTCTGCCACGATGCGACCGACGCTGTCGTCGACACTCTTAACTTTGGCTGCGAATGCGGTGTTTTTGTGCCGCATATCCGCCCGAACTTTCTTCTCAAAATAAGCGACATCGTCTTTCTTCGCATGATCCGGTTTGTGGACATTGTAGTATGACAAATAGATGAAGAACGAACTCTTCTGCTGGGCTCGAATAATGGTCAGCGTCTCATCGGTCAGGCGATCAGTCAGGTAGTCGCCAGCTTTCCCGCCCGGCGGAAGTGGCCCCATCGCCGCGACAGCGACGCGATTGCCGCCATACGGATGAAAAAAACTGCGCGGCATACCCGATGGGCCACCACCGATATTAGCATCGAAGCCATGCGTCAGCGGGTCAAAATCAACGTGCTTGGCGTTATGGGCTGCCAGATGCCATTTACCGATCAGAGCCGTGTAGTATCCTCCCGCATTGACGGCCTCAGCAATCGTTGTGTAGCGGCCTTCCAGATGTTTTGTCCAGTTGTCCTTGACGGTAAACGGTCCGTGCGAATTCGTTCCAGGCAACCAATTCGTCAGATGCAATCGTGCCGGTGACAGCCCGGTCATCAGCGCCGCACGGGTTGGCGAACAAACGGTGCATGCGGCATAGGCATCAGTGAATTTCATCCCCTGCTCTGCCAAGCGATCGATATGCGGCGTTTCGTAGAGATCACTTCCGAAACAACCCAGATCCGTCCATCCCATATCGTCGACCAACATGACAATCACATTCGATCCAAGCTTGGTTTCGTCGGCGGCAGCGGCCGGCAAGCAGAGCAAGACCCAGACGGCTGCTACGATCAACGATTCAATACGGAAGATTCTCATTTTTCACCTTCGGTTAATGATGAAAACTGTGGCCGGCCCACTGCTGGCTCACCGGCGGCGGAACAGGCTCAGCACCATTAGGCCGAATAACGGGGCACAAAGGTCGACGGCTTGCGAGAAAATAAAGCCGCTGATGTGCCACGCATCAAAGGGCTGCCAGCACGTTAGCGCGCCGTCCACTCCAGCATCCGCTCGATGGGAAGCTTGGCACGTTGGATGATTTCGGGGAGGATTTCCACTTGCGGGCTGAGGTCACGCATGCAGTTTCGAACTTTTTCAAGCGTGTTCATTTTCATGAAGTGGCACTCGTTGCAGGCGCATTTTTCGGTGGGAGCGGGGATGAATTTTTTGTCGGGGCATTCTTTTTGCAATCGATGCAGCATGCCGGCCTCGGTGGCGATGATGACAGCGTCGCCCTCAGTGGCCCGACAGTAGTGCACCATTTTTTCGGTGGAACACACTTCGTCGGCAAGGATGCGGACGGCCTTGGTGCACTCGGGGTGGGCGACAACAGGGGCGTCGGGATATTCGTTACGGATTTTTGTAATGGCAGCATGCGTCCACTCGACGTGCACGTAACAGTTACCCTCCCAAAGCGTCATCGGTCGGCCGGTTTGCTCCATCACCCATTGGCCTAGATTCTCGTCTGGCACGAATAGCAAATCCTTTTCGGGCGGACATTGCTCGACGATTTTTTGGGCGTTGCCGCTGGTGCAAATGACATCAGATAGCGCCTTCACTTCGGCGCTGCAGTTCACATATGTGACGGTGAAAAAATTTGGATTCGTGGCCTGCAGTTCGCGCAGTTTGTCGGGCGGGCAACTTTCTTCCAACGAACAGCCTGCATCGCGGTCGGGAAGGATGACAGTTTTTTCGGGCGAAAGTATCTTGGCCGTCTCGGCCATAAAATGGACACCGCAGAACACGATGACGTCCGCATCCGTAGCAGCCGCCTGTTGAGCGAGCCCCAGCGAATCGCCCACGTAATCGCCGATATCCTGAATTTCCGGCACTTGATAATTGTGCACGAGGAGGATGGCGTTGAGCTGTTGCTTTAGCTCAGCGATTTCCTGCGACAACGCATCCGTGGGTGTGGCGACTGACATCACGCGAAGGGTAACGTCAAGACTGCAAGCCGTCAATTTCGCGTGAATAATTTGTGTTTTCTATTTCATAGCATTTGGGTATCCTCCACAACCCCTGCGCGCCCGAAGATTGTTTATCGGGATGAATGTCCATTGCCCATTACCGTCGACGCATCGCAAAGCCACCTTTGCGCAGGTGTATTCGGAGCTCGCGCTGCATCAGGCAGTGATTCGCGCCTATTCCAAACCGCTCTTCACGTGGCGCAAGGCGCTGGGTACGTCGCATGATGGACGCACGCTGTACGATTTCGCCCGGCATTCTTTGAAAAATATTCATACGCTGCATCAGCAATTGGCGGGCGGTACATTCCAGTTTCGCCCCGGTATTGCGTTGCACTATAATTTCAATGGCAAACATCGCACCATCAACCTGTTCCCGTGGGAAGAGCGAATTGTGGATCTGCTGTTGTACCGCGTACTCACGCACCATTTTCACGGCGTGTTCGAGCCGAGCTGCCACGCGTATCGGATGGGCGGGTTCGGGGTAGATCAATGCCAACGCAGCCTCAACACCCGGCTGCGCCAAATGCGCCAATCATCGCGCTCAATTTATTTTGTAAAACGCGATGTGCAGGATTATTTCCCCAGCCTCGACCACGAGTGCTTGCTGGCGATGCTGGCCGAATGGGTGGAGCCGGACGACATTCTGTTCGAGCTGCTGCGCCAACGGATTAAGTTTGGAATCAAAACACACGGCACCGTGACCACCAACCAATGCGGCGTAGCCTTCGGCACGGCCATCGCGTGTTTCTTCGCTAACTTATATTTAACGCCGCTGGACCGCCGCCTCGCGAGCGTACCGGGGTTGCGCTACTATCGTTATGCCGATGATTTATTAGCATTCTCGGACGACCGCGCCACAACGGCGCACGCGGCGGAGATCATCGGCGAATCCTTTGAATCCCTGCGCCTTCGCAGCAAGCCAAAGCATCACCGGAATTTTTATTTCCCGGCGGAGGCTGATTGCAGCCAAGTGGATGAACATTTTGAACCATGTGAGAAGTTCCGGCATCTCGGACTGGAGTTTCGCGCCGACGGAGGCGTGGGACTTTCGCGTGATAAATCGCGCAAGATCCAAAACCTGTTCCGCTTCGCGTGGCGGCGTTACGCGCACAAGCTCGGCAAGCTGCGCTCGCCCAAGGGCCGCGCGCGGAAGGCCATCGAAGTGGCCAAGGATGTGCTCGAGCACGGCTACCGCTCCATCGCCATCATCGATTATTATTTGAAACACGTGGACGACGAAGAACAACTACGCCGCCTCGACCGCTGGCTGGCTGAAGCTGTGCTCGCCATCGCCTTTGACAACGGTCACAAAAAGGGCAACTTCAAAAAAATGTCTTTCGCCAAATTGCGCGCAATGGGTTTGCCCAGTTTGCGCCATCGCCGCCGTTTGCTGCGG
>JAOLZA010000067.1 GCA_028343615.1 Verrucomicrobiota bacterium | reverse complement strand
CAGAAAACCCTGAGAGACCCAATTCTCCCAATCTTCTCCCTATGTCTCAGTGATGTTGTGGTGTGTGACTCTTCGTTTCTGTGAATCTCAGTGTTTCTTGGGTAATTGGAGAGAACAGTGGGATTGAAGTGATGATCCTCTGAACTTCTCTGAATCAGGATCGTGGGGTAGGATTCTCTCAGCGATGAAAGTGCTGATTTCAATTTTTATAGGTTTGTTGATGGTGGGGTGTGGGGAGTCGAAGGAAGATGGGGAATATTAAAGCACTGATAAACCAACTATCACCAGACACTGTTTAGACCTCCAAGTGCAAGATATACAAGACCTATGAAAAGCAAGACCGGAATTATTATCGAAAAAACAATACCAAGAATGGCAGGCCATTTTTTTTCCTTACGGTAAATTGAAACTGAGCCAAATACCACCGGGACTACTGGGTAAAAGAAAATTTGAAAAATAATGTTACCACCACCTTCACCTCTCTGTATTGACGTAATTTCAAAAAATAAAATTAAAATTGGCAACGACACACTTGTAATTAATGACGCATAACCAAGCCTTGGGTATTTTCTGTTATCAGTTTCCACGGAATTGAATATACCAATAACCACAGTAAAATCGTCATTGAAAAAATTTTTCAATAATTGATATAATTAATGATTACTCTCAGGGGAAATACAAATATCACACTCATCTGCCAGAAAACACTGAGAGACCCGATTCTCCCTATGTCTGGAGTGATGTCGGGTGTGGGATTCTTCGTTTCAATCAATCTCAGTGTTTCTTAGGGGATTTGGGGAGAACAGTGGGATTGGAGTGAAAATCCTCTGAACTTCTCTGAATCAGGATGGTGGGGTAGAATTCTCTCAGCGATGAAAACACTGATTACAATTTTTATAGGTTTGCTGGTTGTGGGGTGTGGAAAGGAGCAATCTGTCAATACAAACGATGGTAACAACACCGCAACAACTTCAGTTCCCCTTGAATCTACAAATTCCAAGGATGAAAGCAGTAACTCTGAAAAACAAAAAATCTATAACACCATCCGTAAGAAGTTGGGCAAACTGGATGAGCCACTTATCAATGATGATCTCCTGTCAGTAAAAGAATTAAACCTTAATCATATCGGCATCAATGACTTCACAATACTTCAGGAACTTACCAACTTAACGCACCTACATCTCTGGGTGGATGGGGACGAGAACTTTGCCCCGCTGCGGAAACTGCCGAACCTAACGCATCTGTTACTTTGGGGAATTAAAGTCATAGATCTTACCACGCTGGAGGAAATACCGAACCTCAGATACTTGGGGCTGCGGGATATGCAAATAAAGGATCTTGCCCCTCTGGCAAAACTGCCCAACCTTTATACACTTAGTCTTAGTGAGGTACATAATGCGGATCTTGACCGAAACAGCCTGCTTCTTAGGGACAACAAACTACCAGACCTTATACCCCTTGCGGGTATTACCAACCTCAAGCACCTTATCCTTCAAGGCAACAAGATTACTGACCTCAAACCACTGGAAAAATTGATTAATCTGACCGAACTGAACCTCAGCTACAATAAAATCACCGACCTCACGTCACTGGAGAAGCTCACCAATCTGGAGAGACTGTATCTCGTTAATAACCCCAACCTCACCAAGGCACTGATTGCTGAACTCCAGAAAGCATTGCCGAAGTGCAAAATCCAACACAATGCAAAGAAGTAAACCTTCTCTCCCTTCACCTACCTGATCATCTCAGGTAACTCATCAATCACGTTGAGACCCAAGTCTCCCGGGAGATCTCACATCTCTCGACACAGATTACACAGTTGTCTCCACGACTAATTCCCTGAATCCTCTCTGAACCAGAAAAGAGAAATCTCAAGAACCCACAGTTTCCAATTGGCATAGTGAGGGATGTGTTTTGGGAATCGAACCCAAAGAACATCGAATTCCCCGTTTTCTTGGGAAATACAGCTATCACACTGATCACTCAGAAAACACTGAGAGACCCATTTCTCCCAAGGTTCTCCCTATGTCTCAGTGCTGTTGGGGTGTGGGATTCTCTGAGCTTCCACGAATCAGGATGGCGAGTTAGGGTTCTCTCAGTAATGAAAACCCTGCTCACAGTTCTATTCTGTTTGTATCTGCCTCTTCTTTTGACGGCAGAAGCTCGGCCAAATATTTTATTCATTTATACCGATGATCAATCCACTCGAACTGTAGGGTGTTATGAGGATGCATTCGATTTTGTGAGGACCCCGAATATTGATGCCCTGGCAAAAACAGGTGTCAGGTTTTCACGGGCTTATATCGGTTCCTGGTGTATGCCATCGCGGGCCACCATGCTGACCGGTCATCATCAGCATGGAGTAGAGTCTATGCGTATGGAGGGAAAGTACCCCGGAAGTACTTATGATCCCAAAAAGTGCCCTTTCTGGCCAGCTGTGTTTCGCCAACATGGTTACGTAACAGCTCAGATTGGGAAATGGCATACCGGTGTGGATGGTGGGTTTGGTCGAGATTGGGATTATCAGATTATTTGGAACCGGCCGAAATATGTGAAGAACTCACCGAATTATTATTACGATCAATTGACTGAATTCAACGGGGGCACTGCAAAATTGGTCAAGGGTTATACCACAGATAACTACACAAAGTGGGCGGTCGACTTTATCAATGGTAAAGGTCGTGATGCGAAGAAGCCCTGGTATCTCTGGCTATGTTACGGGGCTGTGCACGGACCCTTCACTCCTGCTGATCGGCATAAGAGTGCTCACAAGGCGGCCAAGGTGCCTTTGCCCAAGGATGTTTATCCGCCACGCCCAGGCAAGCCGAAGTATGTCCAGAAGATGGAACACTGGGAGCCCAAGAAGGGGGAGCCTGTGGAGAAAAAGGTGCGTGAATTAGGTCCCGTTGGGATGAGGGATATCCCCGGCAAACCCCTCCGGGAATGGATCAAACAGTACCACGAGGGGGTATTGGCGATCGATGAAGGGGTCGGGCGTGTTTTAGAGGCGTTGAAGAAAAGTGGGCAGGATGAAAATACGTTGGTGGTTTTTACCTCAGACCAGGGTTTTGCTTGGGGGCAACATGGCTTTAAATCGAAAGTGGGGCCATATCACGCAACGGTGGGTGCTCCTCTTATTATCCGTCCACCGCTGGGTAAATCCAAAAAAACTGCCGGACGGGTAGTGGCCGAGCCGGTGAGCGGAGTGGATTTGCCACCTACTTTTTTCGCGCAGGCAGGTTTGCCGCTACCTTGGAAAATGCATGGGCAAGATTTAAGCCCTTTGTTGGAAGACCCCAAATCCAAACGTATCGCTCCGGCTATGTTGGTCCACACAGGCAAGATATACGGGTCGGTGACGGCACAGATTCCCGCAGTGGATGACCCGAAGCTCTACCACGGGCCAGGAGTGCCGTGGTACGTGATGTTAGCTGAGGGGCGTTACAAATATGTACGCAATCTGATTAAAGACGAGATGGAAGAGTTATACGATTTGGATCGGGATCCGGAGGAACTGACTAATCTTGCCCTTGATCCGTTACACGCCAAACATCTGGCTACCTTTCGCAAGAAGGCTATTAAGGAACTACACCGCACTAAAGCGCCTTTCGCTGCTAACATGCCCAGACCTTCTACGCTAAAAGAGTAATACTCAGCCAAATGGCCATCACAAAGGTATTGTCTGAGGAATGACCACGAAGTCTCAGAACAATCGCCCCCTCCTGCTTCGGTGAGTCTTGATGCAAGACCGGAGTATTGCGCAGTCTGTATTCTGCCTCTATCTTCCGGGTACACGCATTTTATTTATGAAAACTGTATTTACTCTTCTGCTTGGACTAAGCCTGAATCTAGCCCTCGAAACACATGCACAGCTAAGGGATGGCAAGCCCACTGAGACGCGTGTGACTCACGGACCAATGCTCGGTCGGCCCGCGCCCGATTCCATGAGCCTGTGGGTGCGCACCGAACGCCCTGGCAAGGTGAGGGTTCTTTACGGCACCAAGAAAGGAGTGTTTACGCACGAAGCCTCGGTCGAGACAACCGACATTACCCGTGATAACACAGCCATCATTACGATCGACAAGCTGAAACCCAATACTCGTTATTACTACCGTATCGATGATCATCAGCTGCAGGGCTCTTTCCGCACCATGCCACGCGCAGTGGATTTTAGGAATCCGAAGGGTAACCCCAAGGGACTCTTCAATTTTAAATTCGAATTTGCCTGTGGCAACAATCAAGGCGGAGGCGGCAACAGCGCAGGGCCAACAGTACCCGTGTTTAAAACGTTGAACGCAAAAGTGCGCGACGACATCAACTTCGCCATCCTCAATGGCGACTGGCTCTATGAACAACGCCGCGATTATTCTCCAAAAGACTGGCTGCGCCAGGTCGGCCTCGACACAATGCTACAGGCTCCACGCATTGTTCAAAAGGCACCGACGGTGGTGGGTGTTTGGGAAAATTATAAAACCTACCTTACGCGGGGCCGCAACCTGAGTGAATGGCATCGTCATGTGCCCTCCTTCTACACTGCAGACGACCACGAGCTGATCAATGACATCTACGGAACAGGCGAAGCGGGCTACGTCAATCGCCGCGCCGTCTTTCGGGATATCGGCACTAAAGCGTGGTTCGACTACCTCGCGTGGGCCAACCCCGTGCAGCATAATACATCTGCGTGGTTTGGCACTGGCAAGTTCAAGAAAGGCAGCGATGTGCTTGAGGATCCCGAGGCGGATTTTACAAAACTAAACTATAAGGAGCTTGGCAACCTGCATGTGCACTGGGGCACTCCCACGGCCGGCGTGCCTGATGCCAAGCTTGATGGCGAACCGGGTAATCCGAATTCTGCAGTATATGATATCGTGGAGGTGCTTAGCCCAAGCAAAGTCCGCATCCATCCACCGGCCAAGGCTGATGGTAGTGCCGACTACTCAATAGGCCGCCGATGTTATGGCAAGTTCAGCGTGTCTAATTGCGACTTCTTCCTCCTCGACACCCGTTCACACCGTAACCTTCATAATGTGGACAAACCGGCAAACCCCAAGGCCACCATGTTAGGCAAACAACAGCTGAAGTGGCTTAAGGACAGCATTAGCGAGAGTAAGGCTGATTTCATTTTCATAGTCTCCTCAGTGAATTTCATGGTGCCGCACGTGGGCAGCGGAGGTGGGGACGATAAGCAGCTTACCATCAAGAAGGATGATGCGTGGACAGTGTTCCTGAAGGAACGCGAGGAACTAATCGATTTTTGGGACAAGCTCGACAAGGGAGTCTTTGTGCTCACTGGCGATCTGCACAACAGCTTCGCCATTAAGATCACCGATAACGTCTATGAATTTGCAAGTGGTCCACACAACTCAATCAATCATGCGCCGATGAAAGATGAAGGCGGCCGCCCGGCCAACGGCAGGTTCAAGTACGGTCCCCGCGCATGTGACATCCGCTGGAGCAGCTATGCCATGGCGGACATCCCGCGAGCTAATCGTACCTTCCCGCACTACTGCGTGGTGCAAGTGAACAATGTCTTCAATAACCCTGTGGAACGAAATGGCGAACGCTGGTTTGCCTTCCCGCACCCGCAGGTGATCTTCCAATTCCACGACGCCTACACCGGTGCCTTGCGCTATTCAGAAACATTCGTACTGGGAATGGACTAACACTACATTCACATTCATTATAAATTCGCCCCTGAGGAATTTTCAGACAAGAACTGGATCGAGTGATGGGAATCGAACCCAACGAACATCAAATCTCCAAGATGTTGAATAGCTCTTTGGCGGTTAACTTCCTCTGAGCTTTGCCTTTTTGTTTGCTCCTAAGGTTCGGGCCTTTTTTGCAACGACCCAAGCAGTCACATTTCTTAACTTTTATGGGCGCTCCGGCTTTAGATAAGGATTTTAGCCGGTCGTAAAGTTCGCTGCCTCCTCGATTCCAGCATTTACCAGAAGCGCAAACTTTATAGGTGATTTTATTCTTGGACACGAAAAAATGATAATGAGACGCATTCTCATGTCAAATGTTTTCGCGCTTTTCTACATTGCCTCCTCCTTGTTCAAGGAGAGGTGAAGATAGTCGCCCTTACTCTGCCCGTGAGGCATCCATCAGCTTAGGCGAGCAAGCCTTTCAAAGGCCCGGTACTATCAGCAAAGCGCTCTATCCCTGTGCCCATTAACTGAGCTTGCGAGAGCCACAAATTGGCCAGTGGTGTTTTTTCAGGACAATTAAGGATCCGGCCGGTCTTGATTCTGCCGTTGGCAGAACCTGCTACAATTATGGGAAGCTCATCCATTGTGTGGTCTTTTCCATCTCCCAATCCGGAACCCAACGTGATCATGGAGTGATCCAACAGCGTACCCTCCCCCTCCTTGATCGCATCCAACTGTTCCAACACTTCAGCAAACAGCTCCACATAAAAACGGTCAACTTGCACAAGAATCTTTTTTACGTCTTCTCTGCCTTGCGAATGGGTAAGCCCGTGATGTGATTTCGTGAAATTTAATTCATGGAATCGCTGAGGCGTCCCCCATCTTTCGGGTGCAAGCATGAACGTGGCAACATGCGTAAGGTCTCCTTGAAATGCCAGCACAAGCAATTTACCCATCATCCTTATGTACTCTCCACGCGTCAGGGGCGTTTCATCCGGTTCTTTCATATCCGCCCTCTCATGGGTGGCGTAGTACTTACTTAGCTTCTCAATCTGCTTTTCGATTTCCCTGACAGAAGTGAAGTACTCATCCAGCTTATCTTTGTCATGACTACTCAGATTCTTTTCAAAATTGGCAGCATCCTGCAAAATCAAGTCCGTAATATCCTTGTCGGATTTTCCGGTCTTAAACAGACGCTGATAGACCTGCCGCGGATCTTTCATCGACGTCGCTACATGCTCCGGCCCGTACCAGGAGATATTATCCAAATAGATCGATTCTTTGAGATCTTTAAACGTATTGCAATTCAGCTCTAGGGACCGAATGGGTGTCCGCTGGCTCACCTTATCTGCAATCAGATGGTCCAAGGTCCTGTCCATCGGATAAGGCGATTTGAGCTCGCCATGAGGATCAGCCGACGACAGGTAACATGAACTACATTGGTTGTGTACATCGATCCCTCTCACATTAACTCGGGACAAGCCCGTGATCAGCGTGATTTTTTCGCCCACGTTCTTCAGCGGACTCAAAGTGGGCATCGCCAAAAAATCTTGGTTGCCATCCCCAGGGAAAAAGTGATCCCTCACAAAACCCATCGGCGAATAAAACGAAGCAAAACGCAGGGAAGGCTCCTTTAATTTCTTCGTTGCCGCCTCCTCCGCATACATCTCCAACCAAGGAAGAGCCATCATGCCGCCCCCCGTACCCAACAAGAACTTGCGTCTATCAATATGTTTCATCGTTTTATCTTTTGGTTAAATATCGGGTGGATCACCGTATGTTTGATCAGGCCCCTCAGTTTGTAATTATCCTTCTCGCTCGCTTTCGCAATTTCATCTACCGCAATTCGATCTACCACGGTCAACTCTCGCCCCAAGCCATAGGAAAGCAAATGCCTGATGAAGGCCTTGGCAAACAAGTCCTTTTCAGCGAGCACAGCATCCTTAAACCCGACTACATCTTTGAAATCATGTTTACCAAACAATACACCACTGGCGTCCACCTTCAAGCCAGTTCGATACTTGTCTCGCCAGCGCCCCAATAAATCGTAATTCTCCAAAGCAAACCCCAATGGGTCAATCTTTTGATGGCAACCCGCGCATCGGGCATCTTCACTGTGCTGATTTAGCTTTTGCCTTACGGTCAGACCTTCTTTTTGGAGTGTGCTATCGTCCGCCTTCAAGTCGGGCACATTGTCAGGCGGAGGCTCGGGGGGATCATTGAAAATGACCGAAGAAACCCACGACCCCCGCGTGATGGGTAGCGATCGAAACGGCCCCGATGTCATCACCATCACGGCCCCTGTTGTAATCACTCCCCCAAATCTTCTGTCCTTCAGTGGCGTCCGGGTGAACTCAATATCACGGAGGTTGACGTTGATTCCATAGGTAGCGGCCCTGCCTTGATACCATTCTTCCAGCAAGTGACTCCGGTAGGTGAAGTCAGAATCGACTAATTCCATAATTGGCCTGTTCTCAATGAAAACAGTTTCAAAATTCAGAAGCGGTTCCAACATCATATGCATCCCTCTCTTGTATGATATTTTGTCGTCGCCACCGAAGTAGTAATTTCGATGTGTTTTAAAATCAGGTGATGCGGAAACCAAATTGTTAATCTTTAGCCATTGAGGCGCAAAACTGTCGCAGAAGTTTTTTACGCGACGATCGTTGAGCATGCGATCGACCTGCCTTTCTAGGACCTCTGGATCCTGAAGGTTCCCCTCCCCCGCCAATGCCAATAATTCATCATCAGGGATCGAGCTCCACAGGAAAAATGACAAACGGGTCGCCAAATTAAATGAGGCATGATTCGGCGAGGTATCACTTGCCTTGTTGTGAACCATAATAAATCGCGGAGAAGCCAACGCGCCCGATACAACATCCTTCATGCTCTGAGTGAAATCGCTGCCTTCCTTATACTGCTTATCAAAATACTCCGTGTACAACTTTAGGGTTTTTGCGTCAGGTGGAGATCTGAATGCCCTGAGGAGAAATTTCCGAATTCGTTCATGCGCTATTATTTCGATTGGCTGCTTCAATTCCGGTTTGACACCATCATCCCGTTTCCAGCTACCTACCATTTCCTCTTTGGCGACATCTTGTTTGCCATTCGCAATTTCCCCAATCTGGAGCTTGCTCAACCCAGATCGAAACAACCGAACGTCATTAAGATCTCCGTGGAAAGGCTCGTTCCTATACGAGCCAATCCGCATCGGCTCCTTACTCTGGGTGTAGAGCTTGCCCACAATGGCCTTTTGACCGACCTGCTTTCCGTCCACGTAGAGATTCATTTGCTTACCATCGAAGGTGCCGGCAACGTGATGCCACTTGCCGTCTCCAAGAGCATCTGGTTTCACCGGGGCGCCGAATTCCACATAGCGGCCTTCGATGCCCGCACCCATCCAAATCCCCCAGATTCCACCCGTGTCGCCAATGGCCAACAACTGGCGCCTCCACGAATCCTCACGGCGAACAATGGTCTGCCATTTTTTGGTCACTTTGGATGGGCGGATCCAGGCACTAAGAGTCAGTCCCGTGCTGCGCGTCGCGACAGATTTATCTGCCGTAATGTAGCCAAATCCCGCGGGCGATGGCTTCTGTAATGGATCCTGAAATAGATCGTTCCAAGTCTGACAGTTTTTATCGAAATTCTCCGCATTCACAACCGATCGGCTGAGCTCCAGGAAGGACTCCATGAGCGTTGGCGTCAAACTTAGGTGATCCCCGCGGTTGTTGAACCCGTTTTCTGCGGGTGGATCTTTGGGAAAAGCCATCACGCCCAGCAACCGATTCTCCAACAACTGCTGCAGCCCCATGATTCGATTACCCACTCTTGCAACCTTGGGCATCTTGCCTGTTTCGGGTCTGAAATAATTATTGTGGTCTCGAATGATGCGATCGTTGATCGAGTAAACCCACGACTTAAGATCGAACAAATCCCTTACCGCATTGCCATATTCAAAACGATTCATCCGCCGAAGGCGTAGCGGGACCACAGGCTGACTATGTGCCATGGCATTCTTAAATGCTTTCTCCAGCTCCAATAGCATGAGCTCGCGTTGGTCGTCGCTGGGCTGTTCCTCCTCTTCGGGAGGCATTTCGTTTTTCCCCAATGCCTCGATCATCTTTTCAATGAGCTCTAGATTCTTCTCGAGATCCGCCCATGATCCGTAGTCGGTCAGCTTGACCTTGCCCTTGGTTTTTTTGCGCCCATGGCAGTCGTGGCAATATTCTTGGAGAATAAGCCCAATTCCCTTGCCAAAGTCATCCGCTCTTGCAGAAGGATCTTGAGCTTTGACCGGAGACGAGCATGCCAAAGCTACGAATAAAATGAACGTGGACAAAATTCTTTTTAAGACAAACACACTCATCGGCTTGATTGCTACTGTTCGATGACCATTCATCTGCAGCCACACTCCCGGTGATGCAGAATCTGGACAGACTTTATATAGGCAAAATCGACCCTTTACGCAACCCTGACATCACCGCCCC
>JAOLZA010000066.1 GCA_028343615.1 Verrucomicrobiota bacterium | reverse complement strand
CGGTAATCGGCATTGCAATTGCCATCCCTTGCCCCACGCCACCCACAATGCCGCCCAGTTGCCCGAAGCCGAAGATCATCGTGAACGCCCAAAAGAGAACAATCCAGTTTCCGGAAAACTTTCCTAACGCCAAACGCGGTCCAGGCAACCGATTCAATAGCCTCAGAGTGGTTTCACCCCGCACAATTGCGTGTCGGGCAATCTCCACCTGTGTGAAGCATTTGATAAAGCAGCCAAAAAAAATAAGCCCCAGAAAAATAAAACCCGCCTTAGCTCCTGTGAGCGTCGCGGCAATCAATTCCCCTGAACCTACGATCCCAGCGGCCATGATTAACCCTGGCCCCAGTTGGCGCAGAATGCCTCCTAACTTCGCAGGTGGCTCCTGCACCTCTGAAGCAGGCTCACTCAACGCCAGTCCTCCGACCACTTGGCTGTCCTCACTTGGCTTCGAATATGCCATTCCCGCAATTCCGCCAACAGTCGCGCTTTGGCCTCCGCTCCCTCCGGCGCGTCCCACAGGCTGTTCATCTCAACTGAATCAGTCCGTAGATCAAACAACTGGCCGTAAGATTCATCGAGAAAATGTACAAGCTTCCAGTCGCGATCGCGGATCATCGTCATGAAGGGGCCCTCTGTGTAGTTGCCGTCAGTCATTTGCTCGGCGTACACATAATCTCGCCCCGCCCATTTCAGGTTCTGAAGAGCTGGCAACACGCTGACAGCTTCTGAAGTCTCCGCCCCTTGCGCTCCCGCCAATTCCAACACAGCCGCCCCGATGTCCATACTTTGCATCAATCCGCTCACTTCCCGCCCACCCTCAAACCGGTCCGGCGCCCACACCAGCATCGGCACGCGCACCACTTGATCGTACATTGTCCACTTCTGGCTATGCCCATGATCAGTCAGGCAATCGCCATGATCGCTGGTGAACACTACCACTGAGTTTTCCAAATATCCCCTTTCCTCCAACAATGCCATCAACTCACCAAGCTTCTCATCAATCATCGTCACATTAGCAAGGTAATGACGACGCTGACGTAGCCGTTGATCTGCCGTAGGGTTTAGCGAATGCACTACCGAGTCATGATCCACTCGCACGTTATGCTCACGCATGGCTTTGAATGGCGGCGGTTGGTTGGCCAGATCTTCATTTGTGACTGGTTGCAGCGAGAGCTCTCTATTCGTGTAAGGCTCTAAATGGCGTGGCACTGGATCATAAGGCGGATGCGGCCCAGGAAAGCCAATCTGTAGAAAGAGAGGTTTATCTACCGGCTTAGCACGCAACCACCACTGGGCAAAGTCGCCCACGAAAAAATCTGAATGCGTGTCTTCTGGCAAATCCCACGTGAATGCCCCGAGTGCATCATGGTAATTCTCGTATTTCCGATACAATTCCCGCTGTTGTTTTACTAATCCGCGCGCCGCTAGTGCTTTATCCCATTCATCAAAATAATGACGCCCTTCCAAATAGCGATCCTTGTTCTCTACCACATATCGTTCATGAAACCCGCAGGGCGTCTGGAAAGGCCACGTGTGCATCTTGCCGACATTCACGCAATGATAGCCGGAGTCTGCTAAATTCTGCACCCAGCTCCGCTTCCAAGCATCGGCGTTTTTCAAAATGCCCGTCGTGTGTGGATAATAGCCGGTAAACAAACTCGCACGCGAACTTGCACAGGAAGGCGCGGCCACGTGGCATTGGCTGAAGGACACGCCTTCGCGAACCAATCGATCCATGTGCGGCGTATCGACAAATGGAAATCCCAACGCGTTGATGGTATCGTACCGCTGCTGATCCGTAACAACGAAAATGATATTAGGCTTATTCCCCATGCGCAAACAGTCTAGGCCAAAGGGAAAGAGAGTGCAAACGATTCACCCCAACAACTTCACCATCGATTGATCCCTGTTAATTAAATGGTGAGTAATGCCTTGTTTGTTAAAGGCGCTTGCAGCGGTTTACTTTGGTGATGATTCTTTTGCCATCCTTGACTGTAAATTCACCTTCTATATCCACTACTGAACCGACACAGGCGTCGAGTTTTATATTATGGACATTCCCAAAGCTGGGCCGAATCTCCAGTTGTTCCTTGGTGGAGAGTTGTATGAGATAGAGATTCAGATCATCAGCTTTCACGCTGATCTTGAGCATACCCTTGAGTGCAATCTTGTTACCCGTCTCCTTTACAACTTTCCACGTGCCATCATCAACATACCGTGGGGCAAGGTTTGCCTTCTCTGAAATACCTGTAAGTACACCTGTGGAATTGCCATATTGCTCACGCTCCACCCCCATGATTTCCATCAGTTTTAAGTGGAGGTTACCGTTTGGCACATTGGGATATTCTACATAACGACCGGGCAGGATTTTACCGCCGCCCCCTCCGGCCAGCACCAGTGGCAGATCGCTGACCGAGTGATAATCGCCATGTTTAATCCCAGAGCCAAACAATATGGCCGAATTATCAAAGACAGTACCGTCATTGTCCTTAAGCGATTTGAGCCGATCGATGAACCGGCCAAACTGTTGGATATACCAGTGATTGATTTTGTCGTAGCCAGATAATCCCGATGAGCGGTTCCGGGTGCGGACAAAGTGAGAGAGCATGTGAAGCTCATCATTGATGCCTAGGAATTCAAAGGTCGACCGACTTTCAGTGTGGGCCATCATTAGTGTGCACACCCGGGTCATGTCCGTCCAGAATGCCAGTGCCATGAGTTCGAGCATGGCACTGGTGCGATCACCAATATTATTGGCCGGCGGTATCGGCTGGATCTCTTTTAGTCTCGCTTCACGTGTTGGGTTGTTCTGCGTTTTAAATTTTTCAATGTCCCGCTCCACCTCACGTATTGACTGGAGGTATTGTTCCAGCACTTGCTTGTCTTGACTGCTCGCCTTGCGCACGATGGCCGCGTAGCTGTCTTTCACCTCATCAAGCACACTGGTAGTGCGTTTACGGAAGTCACCGTTATGAAAACCTTTGAAGAGTCGGTTGAACAGAATCTCCGGCTTGTCCTCTACCGGCAGAGGTTTGCCCTCGGCGTCATAAGAAATGAAGTTCTCCGAAGGATCGTTCGCGTCCAGGTACATGTCGCTTCGAAGGGCTAATGACTTGATCGGTGTTTCACGACCAACATGGTCGGCAATTACCTGGTCAAAAGAGTGTCTTTGGATGAGGCGCGATTTGCGAAGTTGCCCGCTCATGAACGTGACTGTCACGTGCGGGTGACCGCCATTGGCACGCTGGTCAGTGTCGATATTGCGAAGAATAACGATGTCCTTTTTATTTTTCTCCAAAGGACTGAGGATTTTCGAGAGCGTGAACTCAGTTTCGGTCGCACCGGTGATATCCCACGAGCTGGGATTAACACCGGCCCCCTTGAAGAGGACAGCAGTGCGCAGTGCTTTCTTTGCTGGGGTAGTCTTCCCGTAGTTTAACGCAGGGGACATGATTTCCAGGGACGGCAATGCCAGTGCTGCCCCCACGCCGCGTAGGAAGCTGCGTCTTGGAATAAGGTAGGACTCTTTACTCATGATTAATCCTGTCGGTTCTTAAATTGCGGGCTACTGATAATACCTCGAATCAGCGTGTTCATTCTAAACTCATTCTCCTCAAGTGCAGCACAAATTCTTTCTACTACTGGCCGGTCATGTGGATTGATTTTGCGACCAATTGCATAAGATAACATGCGTTCCACCATGTTTTTGACGATGGGTTTCTGATATTCACTGACCAAAATCTGTTTCATTTGAGCAGGGGTTTGAAACTGGTCCCCATTGGGGAACTGACCAAAGGCTTTGATGGGTCGCTTGTTTTTATAGGAGGTACGCCATTTGCCGTAGGGATCATAACTTTCCAAACCCAAACCAATGGGATCGATGTGTTTATGGCAGCTGGTGCAAATAGCCTTGCTGGTGTGGGCTTTGAGAATGTCAGCAAGATCGACGAGTCGTTTCCCATCTGCTTTTTGGCTTTTGCTTAGCGCTGGCACATTTTCCGGTGCATGCATTTTCCGGCCGATAATTTTATCCAGCATCCAAACGCCACGGCGGATAGGGTTTGTCTTTTCCGGAGCTGAGGTTGTCCGGAGGATTCCAACTGAAGTGATGATGCCGCCTCGTTGATCATTCTTGATTTTAATGAGGCGAGGCGGGTCATAGAACCTTTCGCGTATTCCCTCGGGCCGTTGCCTTCGCCATTTAAAAATGTCCTCATATCTGGAGGGCAATGAGGTGTTGGATCCTCCGGCGCGCACGCCGGTATAATTACTCTGATAAATCCAGTCCGAGTCGATGATTTCCAGAATACTTCGGTCAGAGCGAATGAGTTCATCAAAGAAAAACAACACTTCATCATAAACTCCACGGTTCCAGTTTTGGTTTCGGTAAAATACCCGGTTGGAAACAATTTCGCTAAAGCCCAACCATTGGCCGGCAAAATCCTCAGCGAGTGAAAGTCTCTTGGGTGAATTGAGTAGCCGTTCAATTTGTGCCGATAAAACTGATTTCTCTTGAAGTTGTCCGTTTTGAGCCAACGTGAAGAGTTCTTCATCAGGCATGCTTGCCCAAAGAAAATAAGACAAACGGCTGGCAAGTTCGTAATCGCTGATATCATACGGGGTGCCTTGATCCTTGATGGTTTCCATCCGGTAAATGAATGCCGGCGATAGTAGCGCGGTTTTCATCGCGTGCAAAAGTGCCGGCACTGGATCCTTGTTCTTTTGCTGTTTCTGGTAGGTCTTCCAGACGACTAGCTCGTTTTCCTCGTTTGGGTAACCACGCCATGCGCGTCGAGTGAAACGCTGCAGGATTTTCTTGGCGGCATTCTCGGCAAGGGTCTTGGGTTCTTCCTTGAATCCAAACATCTTGTTCTGGGCTTCGGGAGATTGGGCAAACTTGCGAAGTGCATATTCAAAAGCTTGAGCATACTCCAGAATCGGCGGTTTGGAGCCGGCTAATTGTTCCGCATCGTTGTGGAAACCTGATTCGCCCGGTGCATCGGCAGGCAAAATAGTTTCAAGTGTGGAAGGGAGTAGGGCAGGGACCTCCGGGCTGAAAACGTAGGGTTGTTTCAGGGAGATGTGCAAAAGGTCTTCAAGTGTATTAATGAGCTCATAGCGGCTCAAGCGCCTCAGTGCTGTTTGGCCAATATGTTCCTTGCCATTTTTGAGCACATAGGTGAGTTCATACCATTTGGCTAGCTGCGTCTTTTCTGGGCCAGTCAAAGGCTTCTTTTTCTTTGGTGGCATCTCCCCGGCGCGGACCACTTGATCAACCTTTTCCCATAAGGCTGCGGTCTTGGGTTCATTCAGGTTATCTGCAGCCAATAGTTTTGTGAGATTGATGCCGCCTTTGCGTGTCTCAGCACCGTGGCAATCCAGGCAGCGTGAATCCAAGATCTTTGCCACCGGCTGAATATCTACCGCAGCCGTGTTAAAGCAGAATCCTCCTATTAGGATTATATGAGTGAAACCTCTCATGAATTATTCGTTCAGAACGATTTGAATGGTAATGGGGGAAATTCTATTTTCCAATCTTATAACCTACGCAGTTGTGAATCACTCCTCGGGATATCCGTTTTTTTTAGCCCATTTTCTCCAGCGGTATGTATGCCAACTTTTGACCAGTATAATGAAAGTAAAAGCCGCTAGGAACAGCTTCCATACTATAACGCATATAGTAAACTTCCCCAATGGCCCCGTATCTGCATCTAACATTCCCATTGTCACCACCGCATATGCCAGTAAGCCAACCACTAACATTAAAACTACAAGGCACCCAACGCATGATTTATCAGAACTTTCTTCACGTGGGGTAAACATCGTGCCTCTGCAATTTTTGCAGCGACTGTATTTATGGCCCTTGGTCGTCACTGCAATAACGAATTCCGTGTGGGCTTTACATCTAGGACACCAAGGCTTTTTAGGATCTGGTTTTTTAGACTTATCCATTATTTGTTGAACAACTTCACCATAGCCTTACCCATGCCTTCGCCGATGAGGTAATAGGTTTCGGCGTTACCGTTCCAGTGGTATCCTTGGCGAGAAGGTGATTCTTCTGCTCCCCGAAAGAAATCCCTAGTTTCCACACTGGCTACGGTTCCCTTGAATTCCTTGCGCTTGGCCACTGCGTGTTGCGCAGCAATGATGCCCAGTCGCCGGTCCGTTGATTGTTTGCGTCCGCCAAACCCGCTCACCCCGATGACGACCGGTAGATCAGGGGTCTCCCATTCCTTGCGGATGTCCTTAATCAGGTTCGCAAGGTTTTCCTCATACGCATTCACGTTATCCATGTTACCACCGTCATTCCATCCCTGATGCCAGCCAAAGCCAACCATCTCATAACCTTTGCCATCATAGGCAGGGTAATATTTTTTCAGGTCCTTCAAGGTCTGGGCTACTCCGGTTAACATTTCGCGGTAATAAAAGCCGACCTTTGCTTCCACATCTTTCATGGCGGCCTTGGGTTCGCGACGTTGCATCCCCTTCAACATCTTTTCCATCATGGCCTTGGGCGGCATGCCTGAACTGGGGGGGCGAAAATCCACCATGATGCTTTTGCCACCCCAACAGGTCTTGATTAGTAATACAGGTTCTTCAATGGCGTCCCCTACAATGGTGCCAAAACCCAGTTCCGGCCCGATCGTGGTATTGCGTGCCCCAAAGCCCGGCCGTAAACCATCCTGCCGATCATCATATCGGATCCATACATCCTTGCGCACCACCCACTCGCCATTCTTATCTTTAAGGTGCGCAAACTTTGCTGCCGTCTTGGGGTCATTCATTAGATATTCCAGAGAGCCTTTGCCTTGGGTGTGGCTCTTGGGGTTGATATTCACCTGACCGGCTCCCTGCATATTGGATTGGCCGGCAAGAATGAAGACTTTGAGTTTGGCCTGTACAGATACCGCCAGCAACAGGCTAAAAAGTGCGATGAGAGATTTGGATTTCACGCACTGAGTTTATGGCAAGGGTACGGTGGCAAGCAAGCTACTGCTTTTTGATGCGGTTGAATTTGCCTGCTTCAACAAGTTGCTTTTTTTGGATATTGCCGGGCCAGAGAACGGTGGCTTCTAATTCCTTGGGAGGATTGGGCCCCAGGCCAAAGTGAAGGGTTAAGGAATTCTGATTTCCTTCGCCGGTGCTACTGTTGACGTGGCGGGTGAGAATTTGATCGCCCACTTTCAAACGGACTGTGGTGCCGATGGCTGCACGGTTGACCTTACCCGTTCCCTCCAGTTGCACAGCCAGCCATTTATTTGAGTTACCTCGATTACGCCAAAGCTTGCCACCACTGGCCAAGTCCAGGTCACCATCCTTGTCAAAGTCGCACCAGGCGGATTGATAGGTTTGAGCGGTACGAATACCAGATGGAGCGGTGGTGTTGGTAAATTTCCAATTTCCATTGTTGCGATAGAGCACACTGGTGTTGCCGGCATAGACAGTGGTGAAAAAGAGATCGAGGTGGCCGTCATTATCGTAATCAGCAAGGGCGGGGCTAGCATAGGATTCCTGCCAATGCAGGCCTGCTCCGCTACTTTTATCTTCAAAGGCAAACTTACCATCCGGACCGCGATTACGAAGGAACTTAGGACGATCCTGGTAAGCAGGTGGGTGACTGAAATTGCCGACGAAGAGATCAAGGTATCCGTCATTATCCAGATCGCCCCAAGCCGAGCCAATCGTGTGCCCCCAGGCTCCTAGTCCACCGTTGCCGGCAGTACTCGATGGAGTGGCAATTTCAATAAACTTGCCCTCGCCATCATTGCGCCATAGTCGGTTGGGAAAGAGGCGATAATTGGAAACGTATACGTCCACATCGCCATCGGCATCAAAGTCCGCGGCACTAACCCCCCGGGCTGACATGTTGCGTACTTTGGGTAGGGTATGCGGCACAAAGTCTTTACCCCCCATATTCCGGTAGAGCGCATCAGGATATACCGCCTTTTGCCAGACTTCATAGCCGGCTACGTACAAATCAAGATAGCCATCATTATCCATGTCCACCCAAGCCGCACCGCGGCTCACCTTCATTGGGCGCTCGTTTAATGCCTTTGGAGTTACATCTGCAAATTCTTTGCCGTTCTCATTGCGGTAGAGTTTACCACTGGCCCACGAGTAGAAGTCCAGCCATCCATCATTATTGTAATCGCCCCAGATGCCGTGGCCCGAGGGGCCTTGCCCGTTGAACCGTGAGAACTTTTTGCCACGTTCATTCACCCAGAGCCCACCATCATGTAGATCTTCCCATCCGTCGTTGTTAAAATCGCCCCAAGAAACTTGTCCTCCTCCGAGGCTGAGGTCGAGTGATTTGGAGGCATCCTCAAAAATGTGCTCTGCTCCCAAAAGTGGAATAAAACCTATAATCAAAGCCACACACAAGATGGGGCGTTGAAGATGTTTTGTCCTATTCATAGAAGAAGATTTCACCAGGGGAGCACTTCGTGTCGATAAAGCACCCAGCCCACCCAGAGGACGAGTGCTAGGTACACAAAGCACCAAGCCTTGGTTGCGGGGAAGTGTTTGCAGAGGGTTTTAAATTTTCCCTGATACCAATCGTTGCAGAACCACGCAACGATATTGGCTCCGATACTATCCATAAGAATTGCATACCAGATTACTGCCTCAAAATTAAAGGACATGGGTTTAATTAAAGCTAACGGTTGGATTGCGGTTGTTGGCGGCGAATTATTCCGAGCTGTATTTTGTTTAAGGGCGCGTATAGCATAGATTTCATTATTAATCGATGTATATAAACTCACTTAAATTGAAGAGCACTCGGCAAAGGTTATTAAGGCCGTGTTTTTGAGCGTAGGCATTCAGATCAACTATTTCTTTGGCAGTGGGCGGCCGACCGGTGGTGAGTTGGTGGGCACGGCGAATGCGGCCCTTCAAGGTTTTGGATTCCTTTTCCAGACGCTTGGCAAACCGTTCGGCCATGTGGAGGGTGAATTTGTTGTTTAGTAGGCTCAAGGCTTGCAGTGCGGTAAGGGTTTCGCCGCGTTGCGGAGTGCTTTGGCTCGAGTCTGCACAATCCAGTGTGGTCATGAAAGGGTCAGGCTGGGAGCGCACGATAAAGCGGTAGACGGAGCGGCGATGACTCTTGGTGTCAGCCGGATCAAACTTATAATACTCGTAATGCGGTGAGTGAGCCGTTTTTTCCAGAGCGAAAAGATAAAATCCGGGCCCGCCCATTTTTTTATTGAGCGCACCGCTGGTGGCGAGGATGGCGTCTCGTAGTTCCTCGGCCTCGAGGCGCCGGCGGTTCATGCGCCAGAGGTAGCGGTTATTGGAATCGATCTCGGAGAATTGATTGTTGACGGTCGAAGTCTGCCGATAGGTGGCACTGGTAACGATCAACTTGTGCAAATGCTTGAAGTTTCCGCCTGAATCGCGGAACTCCACCGCTAGCCAGTCGAGTAATTCCGGGTGACTTGGGAGAAGTCCCATCCGGCCGAAGTCATTGGGGGATCCCACAATGCCCTGACCGAAATGCCAGAGCCAAATGCGATTGGCAATGGAACGCCAGGTGAGCGGGTTGTCTTTGCGCGTGATCCATTTGGCCAGCGCGGAGCGCCGCGCGGATTCAGGATGATTTGTCGGTAGCTTGAATTCGAAATTTTCATCTTTAAAAATCGGCAACGTTCCCGGCCGCACATCACCACGTGGTTCCTGAATATTACCGCGATGCAGCACCTTGATGTTGCGCGGTTTGCCTTGGGTAGGTTTAAAGTTACCCTGCAGTTTGAAATCTGTCGCGGCAGCATAAACCATTTGGCCCGGGGGGATGGACTTCAATTCCTTTGTGGCCGCGGCTATTTGTCCCTGCAATTTTTTGCGGCGTGCCTGCCGTTCAGGCGTTTGAAGTTTAGCAGCGATTCTTTGCCGTTCGGCTTGTGCTTTTTGTAAGGCACCAATGGCTTTCACATCGGTGGCAATCGGAAAATTTCCGTCCGTGAGATTGATGCGCCGCCAGCGCACGGGTGCTTCAATGGAATCCGGCGAACTGACGCTTGCCTTGAGCGCAAGGTTTTTGCCGGTGGCATCAAAAACTTCCAATTCGGCCAATGCTAAAATGTAGTCATTACTGCGGCGTGCGAGTTTAGTGGCCGTAACCCGGAGGAAGCGCGCCTTGATTTTTGCCTCAAAACTGACAGGCGCAATATCCGGGTTGGGGAAGTCACCCTGCGTTTGGTCAAAGAGCCTAATGGCATTATTGAATTCGGCTGTGAGCGCTGCTTCAACCTTGAATCGCACTGGGAAACCGAAGCCCCCGCCGATGTTATTGAATTCATCA
>JAOLZA010000065.1 GCA_028343615.1 Verrucomicrobiota bacterium | reverse complement strand
GCACCCTTTACGTTGGGTCATATGACAACAAGCTCTATGCCATCAAGACCGATTCCAAAGGCCTAGCTAAAAGCCCTTGGCCTATGTTCGGAGGAAACGCCCAACACACCGGCCGTGCGCCTGCCAAGTAATCTTCCTTACAACACGTGGATTCCGGCAAACCTCTCGATCAAGCCCTGATCTTCCGCACATGGCTGCCCTTGGCCGCCAGCTGGCTCCTCATGGGTGCGGAGCTCCCGCTGCTCAGCGCGGTGGTGGCGCGTTTGGCCGATCCGGATGTGCACATGGCAGCATACAGTGGCATTGTGTTTCCTCTGGCACTGGTGATCGAGTCGCCCATCATCATGCTCCTCACTGCGTCCACAGCACTGAGCCGCAACTCACGGGCATACAAAAAAATGTGGCGGATGATGACGTGGATGAGCGTGGTACTCACGTTGGGGCACGTGGCGATTGCCTTTACCCCGCTATACGATTTTGTTGCGCGAACCATCATCGGCGCGCCGGAAGACATCATCGAACCCGGCCGCATCGGTCTCCAAATCATGACGCCGTGGACGTGGGCCATCGCGCATCGGCGTTTCAACCAAGGTGTGCTCATTCGCTTTGGTCAATCCGGCGCCGTGGGCTGGGGCACGGCAATGCGTTTGTTTGCGGATGTGATTGTCCTTGCCATCGGGTTTATGTTGCACGACATCGCCGGCATCGTGGTGGCCACGGCGGCGGTGGGGGCGGGGGTGCTCGCGGAGGCGGCGTATATTCGCTGGAAAGTACAGGCGGTGATCACCGGCCCATTGCGCGAGGCAAAGGGGCCGGCCATTACTCAGCGGGAAGTGGTTTTGTTTTACTTGCCGATCGCCTTCGCGCCCACCATTGGGTTGCTGGGCCAGCCGATGCTCACCGGTGCGATGAGCCGGATGGATGTGCCGATGCTCACGCTGGCGGTGTGGCCCACGGTGAACAGCCTCATCTTCATGCTGCGTTCCGCCGGAATTGCATACACCGAAGTGGTGGTGGCGCTGCTCGACCGCCCCAATGGCCTACACCAGTTGCGGCGATTCACAGTGTGGCTTAGTCTCGCGCTGAGTGTGCCGTTGTTGGTGCTGTGCACCACGCCGCTGATTGATATTTGGTTTGAACGCTTCATCGGACTGCGACCGGAACTGGCCGGGCTCGGCAAATCGGCGTTGTGGTTTGCGGTGTTGATGCCGCCAGTCACCACGTGGTGTTGTTATTTTGAGGGCCTGCTCATCCATCACAAACGCAGCGGAGCAGTGACGGAGGCGGTGGTGTTTTACATCATCACACTGTTTGGCTTCCTGTTTTTTGCCGTTAAAAACCAAAGCATACCCGGCCTGAATGCGGCGGTGTGCGCAATGACGCTGGGCGGCATCGCACAAACACTCTGGCTGTGGCGGCGAAGTCGCGGCATCGCCCGCGAATATTTGGAGGAATAATAGGCCGAGCCCCGGTATTCCTCTCACGCGCTAATCAAACACATTCAACTTTTAACTTTCCACTTTTGACTTTTTCCATTTAATCACGGCATGACCCGTCGCGAAGCCATCACTCTCTCCGCCGCCGCACTCGCTGGCTGTGCCACGCCCGGAAGTTTAAGCCGAGGTTACATTGATGCCCACAGCCATATTTGGACCCCAGACGTCCAACGCTTCCCCCTCGCACTCGGCAAAACCGTCGCCGATCTAAAGCCGCTCAGTTTCACACCCGAGACCCTCATCGAACTTGGTAAAACCGAAGAGGTCACGCGGCACGTTCTCATTTCACACGGGTCTTTTTACGGCTTCAACAATGATTATCTCATTCACGCTGCCAAAAAATACCCGGGCGTGTTCACCATCGTCGGCGCGCTGGATCCCGCGCTGGATCGCATCCCCGACCGCATGATTGCCAACCGCCGGCTCGGCATCACCGGCTACCGGATCCTGCCCAATAATAATACCAACTGGTTGCAAGCCGCTCCCATGCAAACGATGTGGCGTACCGGTGCAAAGGAAGGCATTGCAATGTGCCCGCTCATCAATCCAAAATACATCGTCGGCCTCTGCCCGATGTGCGAAAAATTTCCAGACACAACCGTCGTCATCGACCACTGCGCACGCATCGACACACAGCACGAAACCGAACTAAACCAACTCTGCGCCCTCGCAAAACACAAAAATGTGCACGTAAAAATTTCCGCCTTCTATGCCTTCGGCGCGAAGCAACCGCCGTACCTCGAACAGATTTCAAAAATCAAACGCCTCTTCGAAGCCTTCGGCCCGCGCCGCCTCATGTGGGCCAGCGATTGCCCGTACCAGTTGGATGGCGAAAATACATACGCCGCCTCCATTGCGTTGGTGCGGGACAAGTTGAATTTTGTGACCGCCGAAGACAAACAATGGCTCTTGCGGCGCACGGCGGAGAAAGTGTTTTTCGGCTAAGAATGATGCTGGCTCAGTCGCTCGAGCTTTTCACCCCATAACTTTTGCGCCATCTCGCGGGCGGGGACGAAGGGACACTTCGACTTCGGATTTGCGTGCGTGATGTCTTGATGGCGCAGGGCATATTGCGAGCCGGTGAGCACGGCATCGCTGCCCCATTGACTTTCAAGCCGCTGCATCGCCGCATCCAACGCGCCCCAGCGTTCGGCGTCGGTGGTGCCCCACAGCGTCGGCTGTGTGTCCAGTGGTTTGAGGTTGCAAAAACTAAGGCGAATCTGCCGCACCGGTTCCGCGTGACCGGCCATCGTTTCATCGAAGAGCTGCTCGAGCACGGCATTAATGGTGGAGTTGAGAAACTGTGGATAATCAAATCGATGCCCCGCGCCGTTCTCGGTGAAATCCGTGAAGCGAATCACCAAGCTCATCTCGCGCGCCTGCAAACCCTCGCGCCGTAGTTGGCCGATCATCCGTGTGCTTTCACTCAGCGCAAAAATCAGTGCCGCCTCATAATCCGGCTCGTCAAACGGCAGCGTGGTACTGCTGGAAATCGTCGTGCGATCCTTCACCTCTAGCAGTAGCGGCTCGTTCCAATGCCCGTTGGCGAACAACCAAAGTTGTTGACCCCAAATGCCGAACTTTTGTTTCAACATCGTGGACGGCAGACGCGCCACATCGCCAAATGTCCGCGCGCCCAACACCGCCAGCGAACGCTCGCGCCGCTTGCCAACACCTGCCAATTCACTTACGTGCCGATCGGCTAGAAATTCTTTTTCGCAATCCGGCGGCACTTCCACAAAACCCGGTTTGGCCGCGCTGGTCGCCAGCTTTGCCATCCACGTGCTGCGCCCGAGTCCCGCCGACACCGGCAACTGCAGCTCATCCTGAATCCGCGCGCGCAAGCCGTTCACATAATCCGCCGCCGTCACCGTGCGCCACACGTGCTGGCCCATCGTGGTGAGATCGAGAAAACCTTCGTCGATGGACATCGGCACCAGAGTGGGCGTGTAGTCCTCCATGATTTCAAACATCGCCTTCGAGAGCCGACGATATTCATCATATTGCGGCCGCGCCAATACCCCGTGCGGGCACGCGCGCTTCGCCTCGAAACATGCCATGCCCGTATGAACCCCAAACCGTTTCGCCTGGCGATTTGCGGCGATGACAATCCCATCCCCACGTCGTCCTCCGCCCACCCACACCGGGCGGCCCGACAACGATGCATCCAACGCCACCTCACAACTGGCAAAAAAGGTGTCGCCATCAACATGTAAAATTCGACTAGGCTGCCGCAAAACCATCGGGAATCATCTCCATTTTCCGCGCAAAATCACGCGCTGTCAATATGAGTGAAAAGGTAGGACAAAGAAGGTCCCTTCAGGAAATGACCCAAGGCAAAATCTCCAATAACCAGATTAGGATTTGGAGAATTTAACTTTGAGGTTGTTTGAGCCTAGTGCTCTTCTTCGACGAGGCAACCGTACTTGACGAAGATATAAGTGAAGCCAACGAGATAGGCAAAAAACGGAACCGTCGAGAGCAGTCCATCGCCTTTTACCATAATGAGAATAGTCACTCCCATCGCCACGGCCATTGCGAGAATGACTCCAAATGCTTTGAAAAATTCCATACGCGGCGGACTCTAGCCCAACGGGAGCGCGGTTCAAGCCTTATTAATAGCGCACCTGCACGCCCGGCAGCACGGATTTAAGCTCCGCCACGCCGGCATCGGTCACCTTGGTGGGGTATAGAAAAATATGCCGCAGTGACTTCACGGCCGCAAGATGCTTGAGACCGACATCGGTGATCTGTGTGTCGGCAAGGCTAATGATGCGCAGTTGCGTGAGTGTCCGCAGATGCGCAAGTCCTTCATCGCCCACTCCCGTTTTGGCGAGATATAATTCGCGCAACTGCATGTGTTTTGCAATCGCTACCAAGTCTGCATTGGCAACGGCTTTGTTAGAAAGATCGAGATAGGTGATGCGTCCGCGATTGTCTTTTTTCACTCCCGCCTCGCCGGCTTGGGAAATCAACCATTGATCACTGCCGCCGCCAGTATTAACCGTGCCGCTCGTGGGCGTGTCGCAGCCGACAATCATAAAAGTCATTGCCAAAATTAAAAATCTCATGGCGCGAAAGTACACTAGCCAAGGAGGCGGAGCAACCTCCGGTTGCTTCAAAAAAAAAAGAAAAGAGGCGGGCACCATAAGATGGCAACCCGCCCCTCGTTCGAGGTATGTCACAGACCATTGTATCCTCAACGAAATACTTATCTGACTTGTTGGCTGTACTAAGCCCTCGTTATTAATAGTAGAGCAAACCCCGTGCCAATTCGGTGCCGCGCAAAAACCAACGGGAAAACAATGAAATCCAAACGCGCGAGAAAAAATGCGCGTGAAGTTTGCACATTCGGCGCAAAGTTTATTCCACCACCAGCACCGAATCACCCAACACATCCATTCGCGGCTGCACGCCCAAGCCGGACGCGGTGCTGGCGGCGAGGCGACCCGCTTTGCGTTGCGGTGCGCCTTCGGCGATGCTCGTGTTGACATAGCTGTTGAAGTCCGTGGAGCTAAAGAGCAACTCCGGCGGCGTGCTATGCGCCAGTGCGGCTATGGCGGCGGTAACAATGTCGCCTCCCCAGCTATCCTCGATGGTCATCGCGATACCAAGCTCCACGCAGAGATCGCGCGCTTGTTTTAATTTCGTGAGGCCGCCGAGTTTGCTGATTTTTAAGTTTACACCATCCATCGCGCCATCGGCGTGGCCGCGTAGCAGCGGCGCGAGACTGTCGATATTTTCGTCGATAATAAATGGCAAATCCGTGCGGCGACGGATGGCAAGATTTTCCTCATATGTGCGGCACGGCTGTTCGATGTACACATCCACCTCGCGCACGGCCCGCACCACGCGCGCGGCTTCGTGCATTAACCAGCCGGTGTTGGCGTCGGCAACAAGCTTGTCGGCAGGTTCCAAAACCGCGCGTGCCTCACGGATTCGCTGAATATCCACATCGGGGTCGCCGCCCACTTTGAGTTGAAACCGCCGGTAACCTTCCTCGCGATAGGCGGCAATTTTGCGCGCCATGGCTTCGGGCGATTCCTGCGAGATGGCGCGGTACAAAACAAAGTCATCGCCGAAACGACCCCCGAGCAATTCGCAAACGCTTTGCCCACTCGCCTGTCCGAGCAAATCCCAGCACGCCATATCCAGCGCGCTCTTCACGTAAGGATGGCCTTGCAATGCTTTGTCCATCAGTCGATTGATGGGACCGAGCCGTATGGGGTTTTGGCCAATCAAATGCGGCCCCAACTCACCAATACCCGCGCGCGCACCTTCGGCATATGCCGGCAAATAAAACGGCCCCAACGGGCATACTTCGCCGTGACCAGTGAGACCGGCGTCAGTTTCGAGGGCCACCACGGTACTGTCAAACATTGCCACGGATTTGCCGCCGGACCATTGATAGATGCCTTCGTGCAGCGGGAGATCAACTTGATAAACTTGGATGCGCGTGATTTTCATTTCAACTTTTTCTTGAATGGCCAAAACGGGATAACCTTAAAAAGTCGATTGGCCAATCTGTTTTTCCATCGGTAGCGAGATCGGCCAGCACCTCGCCCATTACGCTGGCGAATTTAAAGCCGTGCCCGCTGAAGCCGCACGCGAGCGTGACGCGATCGTGCACCGGATGTCGATCCACAATAAAATGCCCATCGGACGTGTTCGTGTAAAGGCAGGTACGCTGCTCAATCAACGGCCCGTCGCCCGCGGGCAGGTGACGGGCAAACACCGCGCGAATTTCGTCCGCATCAGCGGGCAACGGCTCGCGCTGCGCCGCCGCTGCGGTGGTGAGCGCGCCGGGACAATGCAACGCCGCCTTGAGCCCCGGCCCGCCGCTGCCATCAGGCGTGTGTGGGAAGCCGTAATAAAATCCCGGCCCGTCGTGGTCGATAACCCACACTGGGAATTGGCCGACGATAAAGGGGCGGAGGTCGGGCGGCTGCGTCCAGCCGAGCACTTGGCGCGTGACGGTGATCGGCAAATCACACAGCACCTCCGGCGTCCACGCGCCCGTGGTAAAAATTAAATGACCCGTCGCGTATTCGCCTTTTGACGTGCGCACGGTGACGCCTTGAGCGTTGGCGTGCCAATCGAACACCGGCTCGTAGTCACGGAAGTCCGCGCCGTGGCGTTGGGCACTTTCAATCATCGCCAACACAGCGGCTTCGGAAAGCACGTAACCCGCCTGTGTCTCGTGCAGTCCCACAAAATTCTCGGGCAAATTGAATTGTGTCCATTCCCGCTGCAACTCAGCAGCTGTAAAGCACGTGTGCGCCAGCTCATGCGTTTGCGCGGAGGCCAGCGCGCCGGAAAATAATTCGCCTGTTTCCGGCCCCATGTATAATGCGCCGGTGAGATGCAGGAGTTGTTGACCGCACTCTTCGCCGAGCATTTCCCAGCGTGCATATGCACCGCGAAGCAGCGGCACGTAATCAGGATGCTCGGAATAAGAAAGTCGAATGGCGCGTGTGCGCCCGGCAAAGGAGGCCAACGGATTGGGCAGCGCGCCCTGCTCGAGCCCCAGCACCGGCACGCCGCGCACGGCCAGTTCGCGGCACGTCGCCGCGCCCATCGAACCCACGCCCACCACAATCACCTCATACGCCATACGCGCAACCTAGCGCGCGAGGCAGCCGCGTGGGAACAACATTCCCAGAAAGATTTGAGCATACTTTGAATTTTTTATAAAATTAGTACGTCTTTATAAAAGAAAGCGTGGCATAACGATGCATCGATGGATAATCCTGTTTGGACTGCTGCTGGTGGCAATCGGCTTGGGGAGGTATTATTTCGCCGACGCCAAGCAGCCCATGGTACTGATTCCGGCGGTTTTGGGCATAGCGATGTTCGTTTGCGGTTTGGTGGCCGCGCAGGGCACGATGCAGATGCTGGCCACTCACGTGGCGGCATTGATAGGCGTGATCGGATTTGTGGGGCCGCTGGTCGCGCTCTTTGAGGATACTGCCAACACGGCGGCGGTTTTAGCCAAGGGCCTCACCTCGGCACTATGTCTCATGTTTGTGTTGATGTGCGTGAACTCGTTCCTCGAAGTCCGCCGCGCGCACAAAGCGGTAAAGAACACGGATGAAAAGGAGGAATTGAACACAGATATACCTGATGAACAGAATTTAATACCCTAAAATTCTGTGTTCTAACTGGTTTCAATAAATTGACCCCATCCCTCCGATGCTGTTCAATGGAGCTGCCCGCAAACACATCCACGACCACCTCAATCGCAGCAAAAAGAAGCCCAAGTAGAAATAGGGCCACAATGATTTTGGTTTTCTATTTGAGTTGGTTTATTTGCTCGCAGTATATAAATTAAACCCACCCACGCGCCTGAGCAGCATGTTTCCAGACATCAAATTTAATGGTGAACTGCGCCCGTCTCAAGCGGATGTGGTGAAGATTACGCGCACACAGCTTGCGGCAGGCGAGCGCAAGCTGCACATTGTGGCGCCGCCCGGATCGGGCAAGACGGTCACCGGGCTTTACCTATGGGCAGAGGTGATTCGGGTGCCAACGCTGGTGCTCTCGCCGAACTCAGCCATCCAGTCGCAATGGACGGCGCGGACGAATTTGTTCACTGCCGATGGCGAAAAAATTCCAACGCATTGGATCAGCACCGATCCGGAACAACCGGCATTGCTGACTTCGCTAACGTATCAATCGGTAACCCTCCCATCGCGCGGCGATGACACACTGGACACTGTTGCCATTTTTAATTGGGTAGATCATCTCATCGAGAAGGGCCAAGCAAGTGATCCCGCGGAGGCGCAGGTGTGGATCGAGAGCTTGCAATCCCAAAATCAGGATTACTACCAGAACCGCCTCAGTTTCTTTCGGAAAAAAGTGCGCGACGAGGTTTCGCTGGGGGGTGACACGATGAAGTTGCTGCACGCGTCCGCGCTGGCCACGCTCAAGCGCATGCGCGACAATGGGTTAGGGCTGGTGATTCTCGATGAATGCCACCACCTCATGAATCATTGGGGCCGGGTGTTGGCGGCAACCGATGAATTTCTCGGCAACCCCATTGTGCTGGGGCTGACGGCCACGCCCCCGGAGGACGCGCAGAAGGATACAGAGGATGCCAAGCGTTACCGCGCTTATTTCGGCCCGGTGGATTACGAGGTGCCGGTGCCGGCGGTGGTGAAGGATGGTTTTCTCGCGCCGTATCAGGATCTCGCCTATTTCGTGCGGCCACTGGGCAATGAGATGAAGTACATCACGCAAACTTCCGAGGCGTTCGATCAGTTGGTGGAGGACTTGTGCAACCCTCCCTTGGGCGACGACGGCGAGCCGGTGCGTGAGAGTATGGTGGGCTTCACGCGCCGCGTTTTGGCCGAGCGCGACCTCATCATCATGAAGGCGAACACGTGGGATGAATTCGAGGAGCGCGCCTCGTCATTTGCCACGGCGGGGAGAATCTTGCTTGATGAACGTGGTGTTGCCCTTCCTGATGGAGTACCGGAATTGACGCTAGATTTCCTAGATAAGATTTACTGGGCCGATCCGCTGTCCCGGCTGTTACCCATACTCACATGGTACATCCGCCATGGCTTGCGGCGATCGAGCAACCGGGCGGATCAGATACTAGCCAAGCACGCGATTCATCGCCTCCGGCTGCTGGGCACGCAAATCACCGAGACCGGCACACAACAATGCGCCTCGCCGGTGTCGCGCATCCTAGCCTACTCGCGCGCCAAGGCCCGCGCCCTGATCCCCATCCTCCAGCGCGAACAATCCGTGTTGGGGGACGCCATTCGCGCGGTGGTGATATGTGATTACGAAAAGACCTCCGCTGTGAGCGCCGAGTTAACTGATGTGCTCGATGATGAAGCGGGCGGAGCCATTGCAGCCTTCAGGGAACTTTTAACCGACGAGGCCACCGACGCGCTTGATACGGTGCTGGTAACCGGCTCCACCGTGCTGGTGGATGACGATCTGCGGCCGAAGCTGGAAAGCGCCGCGGTGCAATGGCTTTCGGCCAACAAGTTTTCCGTGGACTTTGTATGGCACGAGCTCGAAGGCTTTCACATTTTGTCCGGCAAGGGTGGCGACTGGTGTCCGCGCGTGTATGTGGAGATGATCACCGAGCTGTTTCAACAGGGCATCACCCGCTGTCTCGTGGGCACACGCGGATTGCTCGGAGAGGGCTGGGACGCCAACAAGATCAACGTGCTAGTCGACCTCACCTGCGTGACTACCTCGATGACCATCAACCAATTGCGCGGGCGATCATTCCGGCTGGATCCGGACGTGCCCGAAAAGCTGGCCAACAACTGGGACGTCGTTTGCATCGCACCGGAGTTCAAGAAGGGCCTCGACGATTACCATCGGTTTCGCAAAAAGCACAAACATCTCTTCGGAGTGACCGACGACGGCTGCATCGAGAAAGGTGTAGGGCACGTGCACGCGGCGTTCACGGAAATAAAACCCGAGGGCGTGGAGGAAAACATGGTCGAGCTGAACCGCGACATGCTCGAGCGCGTGGACCAGCGACCGCACTTCCGCAGCCTGTGGAAAATCGGCGAGCCGTACCACCCCGAACCCATCCAAGCGGTAGAGAAAAAAGCCAGCGTTGGCATGGGGTTCAAGGCGCTTTCACTCCTCAGCCAGGAATGGACCGAGGGCACTCTCACCCAAGCCATTGGCCGCGCGGTGATTAGCGGCCTGGCCGAGGCGGAGTTGCTGGAATCCATGAGCTTGTCGGAGGCGGAAAAGAACATCCACGTTGCCGAACGCACCGGCGGCTACGTGCGCATTTTTCTCGAAAACGCCAACGAGGGCGACAGCCGCCTGTTCGCCCAAGCCATGGCCGAAGTCTTTGGGCCGATTGCCGGCGCGCGTTACCTCATCCAGCGCGAGGCGGATTATCAGTATGAGGAAAGTCGCTATGCCGACACGTGGGTAACCAGCCAGTTGCCGGAGTTCGTTTCTGAATATATCGTGGATAATTCACTCGAAAAAAAATACCGGCGCGAGATCGTGAAGGTGCACGCTGTGCCCCGCGAACTGGCGCGCAACAAGGAACGCGCTAAAAAATTTGAGGAACAATGGAACCACCACGTGAGCCCCGGCAATCTTTGGTTTCACAAAGACGACGGCACCAAGAGCATGCTCCAGGAGGCCGCCGAGAAAGGATGGCTACCCTATGACGTCATCCGCCAAAAAGAGGTTTTCATGTAGGCGAGCAAACAAAGGCAAGCAAGATGGAAGAGACTCCGAAAGATAAGCAAAGAATGAGCGTTCGGGAATTGAAAAACGAACTGGAACAAGCCGAGATTGAGCTCCAGGACTTAAATGAAGCCGCAGAACTGGCTTTCAAGGTGATAAAGCAAAAAGAAAATTTAATCCTCACCGAAATTGCCGCCTTGAGGGGCGAAATTAAAATTCGAAACCGGAGGGGTTAAGCGCAGCTAATCCCACGCGCCGAATTTTTTGGATTTGTCCTGGGTTTGCCAAACTTCCCAGCGCAGGAGTTCGCCTTGTTGATAGTGGTTCTCCTGCTTCAATTCGCCATTCTCACGGAATAATTTCCATACACCATCCCGCAGATCGTTCCGATACACGCCCTCGACGCGCTTGTGTCCGTTGAGGTGGTTTAGTTGATATTTTCCGTCGCGCACACCTTTCCGCCACCAACCTTCCTCAATCAATTCGCCCTTTGCATTCCATCGGCGCCACGGGCCTTCATACACGTGATCACGCATTTCCCAATGACCGGCGCGTTTACCGTTTGTGTGGTACTCGATGATATTTCCCAAACCGCGCTCATCCACGTTGACGTCGAGCAACGGAGATTCTTCCTGAGCACCGACAACTGGAACGGGAACAACGGGTTCCGGTTCTTC
>JAOLZA010000064.1 GCA_028343615.1 Verrucomicrobiota bacterium | reverse complement strand
CGGCAATGATTTGCACGATCAACCGGATTCATATGCAAGTAACCCACCCCAGCAAATAAGGGATGATGAGTATTTCGAGGCGGAAGGGTGGACTACCCTCGATAAGGGACAGATTTGGCAAAAAGGGAGGATTTTTCGTTTCGTAGAACGGACAAGCCCTGCAAGGAATATGATTATGCGATTTGGCCCTCGCGCTGGACAAGAGATTCAAGTAGTGGGCAAGACAATGTTTGGGTTTAGTGGCGTTGATCCCCGCAAGGAGGTTCAAATTGAATATTTGAATTTCGAAAAGGAACGCAAGACCTTCACAGCCTGTCTTGGCTCTCTACAAAAAAAGAAGAACTCCATACACATCTCAGCAGTTGTCTTACCAAAGAAAATACGAATCGCCTTGAATACAGAGCGTATCCTTAATTCGGATACTTTGCCCGCAATACCCACGCGCCGCGAGAGGAGGAAGATTACGAGTCACCTGAGAAAGGGAACAACAAACCCGGAGTATGAAAAATTACGATCCCATTTCCCTGTTTTCGCGCCACTATTACCCACATCTCAAGAAAAGAGAGTGATGACCTTCCATGAAAACCGAGGAAGCACCTCACCTTTGTTTGAGCAAATTAAAGCCAAATTCACGCCACCGACGGAAGAAGAGGACACTTCAGCAGAAATTACTGAAGATACAATTGAGGCTGAATCCAAGTCGGTGCCTGAATTAGCCACAATGGATGTCATTATCACCGACTGCGGTTTGAGCACCCATGATGCCCTAAAGTTACTACAAGAACTAAAGCCAGATATGAGTTACTATGACATTTCCACGCTGCTACGCGATTTTCCGCAGATGGCTTTTGAAAATTTGCCCCCTGAAGAAGCCGAAGCCATCAAGATCCGGTTGGAGGCTGCAGGCTGCACGGTGGAGCTGAAATGACCATAAATGCGCCGGTGATAAGATGAGAGAAATTTTTTGATTGAGCAGAAGCGGAGGCGGCTGCCACCGGGCTACGGGCAAACGCGCGTGGACCGGTTCCCTCCGGAGCTGAAAGCAGTGGCATTACCGGAAACGGCCTCGTAAGGGAGAGGGTCACCTGTGGACAGATGTTATGGAAGCCCGGCTGCAGATACTGGAGCCGGCAAGCCGGCTACAGTATCTGCAGCCGGTCGAGTACCGAGCCGCCTTCGCTTCTGCGAAATCAATGAACTGGAAAAAACTAGGGGAAAATAAAAATGGAAGAACCTGTTAAGAGTAAAGGGTGCACTTGGGTATTCATGATATTTATTGGCGTGCCACTGGCGTGCACTGTATCCGGTGTGATGTTTGCGAAGACCTCAGATGATGTTTGGCGGGCCATCGCGGTAATTCTTTTTTGTGTGATCCTGCATTACAGCATCAAGGTGGGTAATTATTTTGATGAGCACAATAACTCCGTCCAATCCACCAAACGCAAGCGCAAGCGCAATTGGCAAAAAAAAATCACCGGGCCAACAGATATTTCCATTCGTTACCAGAATTCCAAGGGCGAGGTGAAAACCTTTGAGGGCTGGCGTCAATCCATTGAGGTGACGGGGAATCATATGAACATTTTGGTGGCGCCAGACAAGGTCCGCATTGCGCTCAATCAGGATCGTATTCTCAATCAGGATGAATTGGGTCCCCTCCCGGAACCCGGCGAAGATCTCGTGGCACTCGAACATGCCTTTGACGCCGCTGAACTCACTCCCGAAGAAAAGGCAGCCGATTACGATTACTCCCTCTTCCGCTATCGCGGCCCGGAAGCGGAGCGGTGTCCTGAATGCGCGTACCTGTTTCTCGTTGAGCAAAACGAAAAGCAGCACTGCCCGTATTGCAAAAAAGATTTCACCCCGCAACAACTCGGCTGGAGCGGGGACGCGGCCATCGGCTATCGCAACCGTGAGGGCGAATACAAGGTGTTCAATGCGGTATGGAATTCAATGACTTCAAAAGGCTTAGGCAGCACCATCAGCATACGCGTGGAGCCCACCTTTCAGCGCATCACGCTCACACGCTCGCGCATTGTAGCCGACAAGGCCATCCGTTACCGGAACTTTCGTGGCGAGGAAAAGGAATTCGAAGCCCTCGCCTGTTCCATGCAACCTTCTAATGCACACGTAAACGTCTGGGTGGCGCCCACTTTCACGCGCATCGCGCTGAAAAAAGAAAATATTTTGGAGCAACGCGATTTGCAAACGGCGGCACCAACGGTCACTGAGGAGCCCATTGCACCGGTGCTGGAAGAATCTCAGGCTGAACTACTGGCTTTATTGAAAACAAGGGCAAGCACAATCACACCGGTGGTGGAAGGACCTGAGGCTCAACCCGAACAGCTCAAAGAACCAGTGAAACCGGAACCCGAACCAGTGACCACAGAACCGGCCACGGTGAATGTCGTTATCACCGCCATTGGTATGACCTCATACGAAGCCACAAAAGTGCTCCAAGCCGCCCGACCGAATTTGGGCGCGTTTGCCGTGTACGGCTTACTGCGCGATTTTCCCAAGGTGGTCGTGGAAAATCTCCAACGCGCTAAGGCGGAGAAAATCAAACAAGAACTCGAAAACGCCGGTTGCACGGTGGAACTGAAATAAAGGAGGCGACGTCGGATTATGGGATGTTTAATAAAGATATGTGGGGCGATCGTCGGATTTATTCTGTGTATCATCGTTGGAAAACTTTTATATGCAGTAACAGGAAGTGACGAGATAGCCGTTTTAGGCAGCATAGTCACATTCGCCGTTTGCATAGTTAAAGGTGCTGACTACGGCTCAAAATTTGGCGAAAAAAAACCTGAAGAATTGTTTAGGCCTCCTTCAAAAACGACACGAGGAAAGAGAAAAGCCACCCGCTCAAAGCCGTTAGGAAAACGGGTCGAGCTCCAGTATATCAATGCATCGGGAGAACATCGCAAGATTCATGTGGACTCCGCCTCGGCATTTCGAATTCATAACAAAGTAAAAGTAAATATCTGGGACAGCGCCAGCAAAGTGGAATTGGTTTTTGAACGCATCAAAAACCCAGAGGTGCTCGGACTATCGAAGAATCCGCAGAACGAGGATGAAGTTGTCGGTAAAGAATGCCCTAACTGCTCCAACGGCAAGGTACGGGCATGGAAAGGTGAAATGCGTTGTTGGAATTGCGGGCATGTGTTGAAGGAGGAAAATATTTTAGAGCAACATGACTTGGAATCGGCATCCCCTCCCATCATCGAGGAGCCCATCGCACCGGTATTGGAAGAACCTGAAGCCCAACCTGAACAGCCCGTTCAGCCCAAAGAACCGGTGGAACCTGAACCTGCGGAACCTGAACCTGCGGAACCTGAACCTGCGGAACCTGAACCGGTGACCGCTGAGCCGACCACGGTGAATGTCGTTGTCACCGCCATCGGGATGACTTCATCCGAAGCCACAAAAGTGCTGCAGAAAGCACGACCAGACTTAGGCACGTTTGATGTGTACGGCTTGCTACGCGATTTCCCCAAGGTGGTGGCGGAAAACCTCCCCCGTGATGAAGCGGAGAAAATTAAACAAGAACTTGAAGCCGCCGGTTGTACGGTGGAGTTAAAACAATGAAAAAAGCCTGTAGCTGCTTATTCATGATAGTTGGTTCCTTTGTGGGACTTATCGGAGGGCTTCTGATTATGGCGATCCTGGATGAAATCGGTTTTGGTACTGACATTGGAGGCTTGGCTATAATTGCATCTATAGTTTTTTTTATTTGGGTAGGATCAAAAACTGGCAATTACATTGGAGATAAAATTGAAAACAGAAAATCCACCCGCTCAAATCCATTAGGAAAACACGCCAAGCTCCAATACATCAATGCATCGGGAGAACATCGTAGCGTTTATGTGGACTCAGCCTCGGCGTTCCGAGATCATAACAAAGTAAAAGTAAACCTCTGGAACAGCGGAGGCAAAATAGAACTAGTTATTGAGCGCATCAAAAACCCAGAGGTCCTCGGACTACCGAGGAATCCCCAGAAAAAGGACAAAATCGTCAGCAGAGATTGCCCTAGCTGTTCCAACGGCATTGTACGGTCATGGCAAGGTGAAATGCGTTGCTGGAATTGCGGGCATGTGTTGAAAGCGATTAAACCGGATACTCTGCCTCCGGTGCTGCCCTCCGGGGAATTCGTGCTGCTGGAGTACTGGGAAAATACCGGCACGCGTAAGCTCGCGGTGAAACCCGAAGCATGCTGGACCGAAAAAAACAAGGTGCGATGTGTTCGGGCAGATACGGGGAATATCATCATTTTGGATCTGGAACGGATCATCAACCCCGAAGACCTTAAGATTTTGAATCCGAATTTTCCCATTGAAATGCCGGAGGATGAGGAAGAGCCCGTGGTGGTGTTGCTACAATACCTTAATCGCCACGGCCAGGAACGAGAGATTCGGGTGGAGTCCAAAGCTTACACAGATGGAAACAGCATGATTCATTGTTACCTCGCCGACTCCAATGGCACCCTTGTGCTGAAGCGGGAACAAATTCTCAACTCAAGTGTTTTAATATTAAAAGACATCAGCGAGATGCCAACGGAGGAGGAAGAGCCTCCTGTTTTAGAGCCCAAAGTGCTAGAACTGGGCGACTCTTCAGGGCCCGAATTGATTTATACCCAAAATAGCGGCGAACTGGCCGTGATCTATTTCGATCCCACCACTGTCGACAAAGTGGGTAATCTTGTGAACCTCAGCCCGATGGGCATCAACGAACGCTATGCCATTGCACTGGGAAAAATCATCAACCCGGACGTTTTGGAAAATGAGCCCGAACCGGAACTTGAAGTAGAGGAACTTCCACCGGTGCTCCCCACGCTCAAGCCGCAGCCGGAAGTCCTTGAGCCCCAACTGCCTCAAGGCACACGCGTGCTTATCCGTCGTGTGCCCACTGATTCCTACGAAACCGTACAAGTGATGCGCCGAATCAAGCCAAACCTGAGCACCTTTGATGTTTTTGAGTTGCTGGAACAGGAGCGCCTTACTGCGCTCACCGGCTACGACCACGATGAAGCCATCCGCGTCGGTGGCGAACTTGAAGCCGTCGGCTGCTCTGTGGATATCATGCGCGAGGGAAACTAACCTCCCGAACCGCATTCTTTCCTTTTCGTCCGCTACCCGCCCGCTACACTCGGCCGCGTGAGTGAATTCACTGCGGAACTGGTCGGCACTTTCCTGCTCATTCTGTTGGGCGGAGGCGTGTGCGCTAATGTCAACCTGAAAAAAACCTGTGGGCACGACTCGGGCTGGATTGTCATCACCGCCGGCTGGGGCCTTGCCGTGGCCATGGCCATTTACGCTGTGGTAAATTTCAGTGGTGCGCACATCAACCCCGCCGTCACACTTGGCCTCGCGAGCATCGGCGAATTGCCTTGGAGCGATGTGCCCAAATATGTCACAGCCCAATTCCTCGGCGCCATCCTCGGCGCGACCACCGTGTGGCTCGCCTATCTGCCCCATTGGGAAGTTACCGAGGATCCTGCCACCAAGCTTGGCGTGTTCTCTAACGCCCCTGCCATCCGCAAACCTTTTGCCAATCTGCTCTGTGAAATCATCGGAACCTTTGCCCTCGTGCTAGGCGTGCTAGCAATCCTTTCGCCCGATGCACTCACGCCTGTACAACAAGACAAGTTGGGCGGAGAAAAAGCTGCAGAGCTGGCACGACAAGGATGGGAAAACAGCCTCAAACCATTGCTGGTCGGACTACTCGTCTTTTCAATTGGCCTTTCCCTTGGCGGCCCCACCGGCTACGCCATCAACCCCGCCCGCGACCTTGGCCCACGCATCGCCCACGCGCTGCTGCCCATCCACGGCAAGGGCAATTCTGATTGGGGCTACGCGTGGATTCCCGTCATCGGCCCGTGCATCGGCGGCGTCCTCGGCGCGCTCACGTACAAGGCACTCTGGCAATGAAATATATTCTCGCACTCGACCAAGGCACCACCAGTTCGCGCGCGATTGTTTTCGACCGCGCCGGGCGCGTGAAGGCGGTGATGCAGAAAGAGTTCCCTCAAATCTTTCCCAAACCAGGTTGGGTAGAGCACGACGCAGAGGCCATTTGGAAAACTCAGCTCGCCACCGCTAGGGTAGCGCTAAAAAAAGCTAAGCTCACAGCCGCCCACATCGCCGCCATCGGCATCACCAACCAACGTGAGACCACCCTGCTATGGGACCGCCAAACCGGCAAGCCCATCGCCAACGCCATCGTGTGGCAGGACCGCCGCACCGCCAAGGAATGCGACCGACTCAAAACCGCCGGTCACGCCCCTACCATCCGCCGCAAAACCGGCCTCGTCATCGATGCCTATTTTTCCGCCACCAAAATCGCATGGCTGCTCAAACACGTGAAAGGCGCGCGCGCCCTCGCCCGCCAAGGGCGGCTAGCTTTTGGCACAATGGACTCATGGATCATTTGGAAACTCACCGGTGGCATCACGCACGTCACCGATGCCAGCAACGCCTCGCGCACGATGCTTTACAACCTTCGCACCGGCAATTGGGATGCGGAGCTGTTGAAACTTTTTAAAATCCCACGCAGCGTGCTGCCCGAAGTCCGAGGCTCCAGCGAAGTCGTTGGCGAAACAAAACTCTTCGGCAAAGCCCTCCCCATCGCCGGCATCGCAGGTGACCAACAAGCCGCCCTCTTCGGCCAATGCTGCACTCGGCCCGGCATGGTGAAAAACACTTACGGCACCGGCTGCTTCATGCTCATGCACACCGGTGCGAAACCGATGCCGTCCAAAAACAATCTGCTCACCACCGTCGCCTGGCGCATCGGCGGACGCACGGAGTTCGCGCTGGAAGGCAGCATCTTCCTCGCCGGCGCAGTGACGCAATGGCTGCGTGACGGACTGAACTTTTTTAAGAACGCCGCTGAAATTGAAAAGCTCGCCGCCAGCGTGCCGGACAATGGTGGCGTGTACCTCGTCCCCGCCTTCGCTGGACTCGGCGCGCCGCATTGGGACCAACACGCACGCGGCATTTTGTGCGGCCTCACACGTGGCGCCACCAAAGCCCACATCGCTCGTGCCGCACTGGAAGGCATCGCCTATCAAGTGCGTGACGTCCTAACCGCTATGGAGGACGATGCGGATGTTCGCCTAAAAGAACTCCGAGCGGACGGCGGCGCGAGCGCGAATAATTTGCTAATGCAATTCCAAAGTGATTTGTTGAACGTTCCCGTCGTGCGCCCACGCATCACAGAAACCACTGCCCTCGGCGCGGCATATTTAGCGGGACTTGCGGTCGGTTATTGGAATTCCAAAAATGATATCGCCGAACAATGGCAGCTAAACCGCCACTTCGCCCCCAAGATGAAACCGAGCGGACGACGCCCGCTAATTACCGGCTGGAACAAAGCCCTCAAGCGCGCGAAAGATTGGGAAGATTAAAATTTTTTTAGGGAAACTAAGCAAAAATCCTTCAAGCTTTCCATTGACTTCCCATCGCACTTCATGCATCCAATCCCCCGACTTTTTAAACCTCAACAGAAAGAATAAATATGTCAGATGAACTCGGTTGTGAATTATATGGTGACCTCCCAGTGTTGAACGTGGGTGAAGAGGTGCCGGATTTCAAAATGGAAACCTTTGAGCCCAGCACCGGTTCCTTCGGCGAAGTCAGCCTTGACAATCTCAAGACCGACGGCAAATGGACCATCCTCGTCTTTTATCCGGCGGACTTCACCTTCGTATGCCCCACCGAATTGGCCGACCTCGCCGCGCAAGACTCGAAGCTCACCGAGCTCGGCGCGAAAGTGATCGGCGTTTCCACCGACACAAAATTTGCCCATCTCGCCTGGTGCCGCGAAGAAAAATTAATGACTGATGTGAAATACACACTAGCTGCCGACACCAACGGCGTGGTATCCAGCCTATTTGGCGTGTACGATGACGAAACCGGTCTCGCCCTGCGCGGCACATTCATCATCAGCCCCGAAGGCAAACTCGTGAGCGGCACCGTCAACTTCTACAACGTCGGCCGAAATATGGAAGAGCTGACCCGCGTGATGGAAGCCAACGCCCACTGTGCTGCTAACCCCACTGAAGCCTGCCCCGCCCAATGGACCCCCGGCGACAAAACCCTGACCCCTAACGAAGGAATGGTCGGCAACGTCTACGAAGCCCTGAACGGCTAAGGTAAAACGGAAATCTTGAAACAAAAGACGGCGCGATTATGCGCCGTCTTTTTTTGTGAAGCAAAGTGACTGACTTCACTCTTTTAACTAAATGTGATGGCTGATTTTCAGTCAGGTTAGATCATAAAGTCGTCGTACTCCGGTTGATAAACTTTTTCGGGGCCGCGCAGCATTCCGGCGGCGGCGGTGGCATTGGTGCTGGGCTCAACCAGAACAATGGAGCCGGTGAGGCGATTGGTGGTGTAGGCATCAAACACCAAAGGATTGGCGGTGCGCAACCGGACTTCGCCAATGTCGTTCATGGCCAGCTCGGCCGGATGCGGTTCAGGCTCGTAGGTTTGGATGTTGATACGACTGTCGAGGCTAATGACTTTCGCCTGAACAGTTTGAGTGCCGTGCTTGAGAAAATATTTTTGGCCGGCTTGCAACGGGCGTTGTTCCATCCAACACACGCGCACAGAAATATCCGAACTGTGGCCGGGCAATGAATCGGTGCCCACAATCATGTCACCACGGCTAATATCGAGGTCGTCCTCCAAAACCAACGTCACTGATTGCGGCGAAAATGCCTCGTCTAGGTTGCCGTCAAACGTATGAATTTCTTTGACAAAACTCTTCCGTCCGCTGGGCAGCACCAGCACTTCTTGCCCAACCTTCACAATGCCACCGGCAATTTGGCCGGAGAACCCACGAAAATCGTGCAGTGTTTTGTCGGTGGGATTATTCGGTCGATTCACCCATTGCACGGGAAACCGAAACGCGTTCAAATTCCAATCGCTGGCGATGTGCACAGACTCCAGATGCCCCATCAAGGTGGGGCCTTCATACCACGACGTGTATTCTGATGGATCGACAACATTGCCTCCGTCCAACGCGCTCAACGGGAGAAATTTTACATCCGAAAACGTATCCAGCTTCGGCAGGAAATCCTCAATTTCATCGCGGATTTCTCGGAATCGTTCCTCACTCCAATCCACGAGATCCATTTTGTTCACCGCAAACACAATGTGCGGAATACCTAACAACGCAGAAATATAACTGTGCCGCCGCGTCTGCTCGATCACTCCGTTGCGCGCATCGATCAACACGATGGAAAGATTCGCCGTGCTCGCGCCCGTCACCATATTGCGTGTGTACTGCACATGGCCCGGTGTGTCGGCAACGATGAACTTGCGCTTTGGCGTTGCAAAATATCGGTATGCCACGTCGATGGTAATCCCCTGCTCCCGCTCGGCACGCAGGCCATCGGTGAGATTAGCAAGATTCACCTGCCCGCCGCCGGTGATATCCGCCGAACGCTCCAGCACCTCCATCTGGTCTTCCATGATTGATTTCGAATCATAAAGCAAACGTCCAATCAACGTGCTCTTGCCGTCATCAACCGACCCGCACGTGTTGAAACGCAACAGTTCAATGGGATGTTGGGACACAGATTTCACGGATTAAAAATACCCCGCTTTTTTCCGATCCTCCATTGCGGCCTCGCTCGCCTTGTCGTCGGCGCGTGTGCCGCGTTCGGTCACCCGAGCGGCGGCTACCTCGGCGATGATGTCGTCAATGCACTCCGCAGGGCTTTCGATCATACCGGTGGAAATCATATCAGCAATCGTGCGAACACGACAAATCATTGTACGATTCTCCTCCTGCTTGGTTGGGCGCGCACCTTCATACGGATCAGGCTTGGCGTTCCCATTATGCACCGGCGGCACGGGCAACCACTGACCGCCACGAAAAAAACATTCGCGCGTGTGGCTGAAATAGATGTTCGGCACTTCCAAATTTTCTTTTTGAATGTACTCCCATACATCCGTTTCCGTCCAGTTGGAGAGTGGAAACACTCGCATGTTTTCACCGTGATTGAGGCGTCCGTTGTATAGATTCCAAATTTCTGGTCGCTGGCTTTTAGGATCCCATTGCCCAAAAGAATCGCGAAAGCTGAAAAAGCGTTCCTTCGCTCGCGCCTTCTCCTCATCGCGCCGCGCGCCGCCGATGCAGCAGTCGAATTGAAATTCATCAATCGCCCCGAGCAGCACGGGGATCTGTAATTTATTACGACTGATCTGTCCCGGCGTTGCAGTGGCAAGACCTTTCTGAATCGCCTCATCCACCGTTCGCACAATCAGTTTTGCCCCCATTTCCTCAGCGCGCCGATCGCGAAATTCAATTAATTCAGGAAACTCATGGCCCGTCTCGACATTCAGAAACGGCATGGGAATATCCGAAGGCCGAAATGCTTTTTCCGCCAAACGCAAAATGCAGATAGAATCTTTGCCGCCTGAAAATAAAACTGCCGGCCGCTCAAACCCCGCAGCCACTTCCCGCAACACGTGAATCGCCTCCGTCTCCAAATACTCAAGATGGTCGAGGTGATACGAACTCATTATTCCGCCACCGCCCCCCCACCCCAAGCAGCATGCAAACCACATTCGCGTTTCTCATCCGCCTTTGCGGGGTCAAAATAATCCCATTCATTTGGAAGATCGTGCTCTTCCAGATAAGCCTCCATCTCTTCATCGCTCCAATTGAAAATCGGGCTTACTTTTAATGAACCAAAATTGTTGTCCGGACTCACAATGTTCAGCTCCGCGCGGTTCGGATTTTGGACTTTGCGCAGCGCAGTAAACCACACTGTCGGCGCCAGCTCCTTCATACCCCGCTGAAATGGTTCCAGCTTCATCACCGTGCTAAAAGCCTTGATCGCGGCCTCGTTCTTCTCCGTTGGCTCCGGCATTCCGCCGTGCACCGCATCGTAATGCGCCATGGTAAGTTTAGGCACGAAAGCCTGAATGTTCAAATTCAGTCGCGCCTTCAAATCCACCGCGTGCTTATAAGTCGCTTCGCGATTGTAGCCGTGGTCTACCCATAAAACCGGAATGTCTGGCTGCGCCTGCGTCACCAAATGCAAAATCACGGCCTCGTACGGGCGATAATTTGTCGACACAATTGCCCGGCCCTCCGCCTGCGCAATGGCCCACTCGATCACTTCTGCTGGTGACTTTCCACCCAGTAAATCGTTGGCTTCAGAAATTGCTTCCGGCGTCATATTGCCACCTCTATTTCCGGCCATATTTCTCGGGCGCAGAAGTCGCCGAAGCGTTCGCCTTCTTGGCGATTACGGGCGTAGCGTTCGACCAAAGGGCGCAGTTGTTCGGCCATTGCGGTGGCGGGCACGGTTTGATTATACAAACGCGCCAAGCGCGTGCCAGCGACGTTGCCGCCAAGGTACACTGCGTATTTATCGGGCGACTTACCAACGATCCCCAGCTCGGCCATGTACGGCCGCGCACAGCCGTTGGGGCAGCCGGTCATCCGCACGATGATTTCCTCGCCCGGCAAGCCGGTGTCATCCAATAAATTATCCACTAACCCAAGAAACTCCGGCACGTAACGTTCGCTCTCCGCCAGCGCCAAGCCGCAAGTGGGCAGTGCCGGACAGGCCATCGACGCGCGTTCTAGCACGGTGCCTTGTCCTGTTTTTCCCACCACCAAACCGTTTTCTGATAGAATGAAATTGATTTTGTCCTTGTCTGTTTTCGCCACGCCGCACAGTAAAATATTT
>JAOLZA010000063.1 GCA_028343615.1 Verrucomicrobiota bacterium | reverse complement strand
TGTTGATGATTTGGCTGAGGTCGCGCAGCGAATCCTTAACGCGCGCGGTGAAGGTCAGTTTCTCCACAGGCGCGGTGTGGGTCTTGAGCTTCTCGGTGAGAAAATCCTTGAGCTGTTTCACCGATACGTTGCTGCGGAGCGCGCCAGCGTGGCAGTATGAAATGTCGCCGGTTTCTTCGGATACAATCACGACGATGGCATCGGTTTCCTCGCTCAATCCAATCGCGGCACGGTGGCGAGTGCCAAGCGTGCGGTTCACGTCCAGTCGACGTGTGAGTGGGAAAATACAGGAAGCATACATAATGCGGTCCGCGCGAATGACAACGCCGCCGTCGTGCAATGGGGAGTTGGGAAAAAAAATGGAGTCGAGCATCTCGGTCGTGAGAGCGCTATCGAGCAGAACGCCGCTTTGAGTTTCCTGATGGATGTCGACCGTTTGCTCGATGGCCATAATGGCACCGATACGATGGCGCGCGAGCCGGTCGGTGGTTTGTACGACCGCATCCACATCAAGGGGGCTATCTTCGTCGGTGGAAAAGAGTGGGAGATTGCCCAGCTCAGCGAGCAGTCGGCGCAGTTCGGGCTGGAAAATAATGAGGATCGCCACGGTGGTAAACAGGAAGAGTTGTTGCAACAGCCAGCGAAGGACTTGCAGCTTAAGCATCGCGATCATCGTGGTGAGGCCAATGAGCACGAGGAAGCCGAGGACAACGGGCCAACCGCGCGAGCGTTGTAAAAAAGTGAACATATAATATATGCCCACCGCCAGCGCAGCGATTTCTACCATGCCACGGAGAATCCAAGGCCAATCGAGCTTTATCCATTCCCAGATTTGCTCGATGAGCGGCGGCAGATTCGCCTGTGCGAGTATGATTGCCTCCATAGTTATGCGCCGTTGATTGCCTCCCACGTGCGCAGGGCTTGTGCTGTTTCGCGTACGTCGTGCACGCGCACAATTCCCGCTCCAGCGGCGACGGCGCGGCAGGCGCAGGCGATACTGCTGCCCAACCGCTCGGTGACCTTTCCCCCGAGAAAAGACTTACGCGATGCGCCGACCATCAACGGCCTCTGGAACCTTGTAAAACGAGTGAGCCTTGCGAGCAACGCCAAATTATGCCCTGCTGTTTTCCCAAACCCAATCCCAGGGTCCAATGCCACCTGTTCAGCGGGTAATCCGGTCGCGGCCATCGTCTCCAATCGCTCGGCGAAAAAGGCCTCCACCGTCGTAACCACATCTTCGTATTCGGGCGCATTTTGCATCGTTTGCGGGGTGCCCTTCATATGCATTGCGATGTAGCCCGCGCCGGTTTGGGCGGCCACGCGCCACATCATATCATTCGTTCGATGGGCGGCGATGTCGTTAATGACGCGCGCGCCGGCAGCCGTGGCGGCTTGGGCAACAGCAGGGTTTTGGGTGTCGATGGGAATGACGCGGCGCAGTTCCTCGGCAACATCGACGGGTGGTGCGCCGGGGCGGGTGGATTCGCCCCCGATGTCCAGCAGCTCCGCGCCATCGTCGGCCAGTTGCAGGGCGTGCGCAGCGGCGGCATCGGCATCAATAAATTTGCCGCCATCAGAAAATGAATCAGGTGTCACGTTCACAATCCCCATCAACAACGTGCGACGGGGGAATTGCCACGTGATGTCGCCCGTTTGCCAATTCATTTGGAAGAAATTGAAAAACTAATAGCCGCCGTCGCTGGGGCTTGGGCCGCGCTGGATGAGTTCGATTTCGTAGCCTTCGGGCGCGTCGATGAAGGCGAAGCCGCCGCCATCGTCCTTAAGATGGGGACCGTCGGAATATTCGATACCGAACGATTGGATGTGTTTTTCAAACTCGTCGAGGCTGTCCACAAGGAAGGCGAGGTGCGTGAGGTCTTCCTGCACTTGTACTCCGCCGCTGCTGGGGTAGGAACACAGCTCGATTTCTTCGGCGCTGTTTGGTGTGGCGAGAAAGACGAGAGTGGAACCGCGCGGTGAGGTGTGTCGACGCGTCTCGGTGAGTCCAAGAATTTCCGTGTAAAACTTCACCGAACTTTCGAGGTCATCCACACGATAACGGGTGTGCAGCAGTTTGGTTACAATTGACATTCGCGGAGTATCGCAAGAACTGGGTGCGAATGCCAGCCTTTGCGCTTGCAACAGCTTGCGGGGAGGGGGAGATTGGCGGCTCCGATGAGACTGTTTTTTACATTGATGATTTTCACCGTCACTGTTTTTGGCTTGCCACCCACAAACATCGTGACGCGCGGTATGCCCGCACTATCTACACAACGCGCTGCCAAGATCGCGCCCTATTTAAAAGTGAGGCCGCTGCGATTTCAGGATTGGCATCCCACCGCACCCGCGATGCTCATCACCCGCCGCCCCGCGGACGGGCAAGTCACGCAGTTACAAGTGGTCAACAAACCTGAGGGAAAGCCGGTGGCGTTGACCAATGGCGCGGAGCCGGTGAGGTCAGCGTCATATCATCCGAAGAATGGTAACCGTATTTTGTTTTTGCGGGATGCTGGCGGCAGTGAAAAATATCAAGTCTTCCATCTCGATGTGGTCACGAAAAAAACTATGATGCTCACTGATGGCAAGCATCGCCACACCGGCGCACGTTGGTCGCCGGATGGTCGTCGGATTGTTTATTTTTCGCCAAAACGTAACGGACGTGACAACGATTTATACACGATGGATCCGCTGAAACCCGACAGCGAAAAGCTTCTGGCCAAATTGCCCGGCGGCGGTTGGTGGATTTCAGACTGGTCGCCCGACAATCGACTGTTGTTGGTCATTGAATATCTCTCCATCAATTACAGTAAAATTCACATCATCGACGCGGTCACCGGCGAACGTACGTTGTTTTCACCCGTGACCAAAGCCAAAGTGAGCCATGGACTCGCGCGGTTCGACCCGAAGATGCGCGCGGTCTATTACACTTGCGACGAGTCGTTTGATTTTCAACATATTGTCCGTGTGGATTTCAAGGACGGCCGTCGCACGCGCTTGTTTACAGGAATTCGATGGGATGTCGAGAAGCTGGAAATATCCAAGGACGGCAAAACTCTGGCGGTGGTGCATAACGAAAGTGGTGTGAGTCGGCTACGACTTTACGATGCAAAAACGCAGAGGGTGCTTTACATGCCCAAATTGTATTCTGGGGTCATCCATTCAGTCGCCTGGCGCGCGGACGGACAGCTGGCGTTTGACCACGAATGGGCGCACTCGCCTGGCGAGGTGCACCAGATTAATCTTTCGCTGGTTAAAAAAGTGTGCTGGCAATCGGCGGAGCTCGATGGACTCGATCCCTCCAAACTGCCCATCCCCGTGCGTAGTACGTTCACCAGTCGCGATGGCACGAAAATTGATGCGTGGTTTTATTTTCCCGGAAATTATTTTGATAAAGGCAGGCACACCCAGGTTTCACGACTGGTCGTAGCAGGCGGATTACCGGCGGTGATCTCTTATCATGGCGGCCCTGAGAGCCAGTTTCGACCACGTTATCTGGGCGCGTACAACTATTTGCCCGGCGAAATGAATGTGGTGCTCGTATGCCCCAACGTGCGTGGCTCGCGTGGTTATGGGAAAAAATTTCTCGCCGCCGACAATGGCGCAAAGCGTGCAAGCGTATTGCTCGACGTGGAAGCGCTCCGCAATGGTCTTAACGAATTGCCCAATATCGACGGCAATCGCCTCGCCGTGATGGGCGGCAGTTACGGCGGCTACATGACACTTGCGTCGCTCACACACATGCCCGGATTTTTCAAATGCGGCATCGATCGCGTGGGCATTTCCAGCTTTGTCACCTTCCTCAAAAATACCAGCGACTATCGGCGCGACCTGCGCCGCGCGGAATACGGCGACGAGCGTGATCCCGAAATGCGCAAAGTACTGGAGGAAATATCCCCGCTCAATCAAATGCAAAAGCAGATGAAGGAACCGGATTTCCAATTCAGCCCACTGCTCATCGTTCAGGGCGCGAATGACCCCCGCGTGCCCGCCAGCGAAAGTGCCCAAATGGAAGCCGCTCTGCGCGACAAGGGCCAAACCGTGTGGTACCTCCTCGCCAAGGATGAGGGCCATGGCTTTCGCAAAAAGGCGAATCGTGATTACCAGTACCTTGCCACCATGGAATTTTTACGGAAGCATTTGCTCGGCAAAGATTAGAGCTTCGCGTACAACGCGCCGATGAAACGCGCGCGCCATTTCGCCAGTGACAACAATTCTGGCATTTGCCCCGAGGCTTGGGGCGCGCTGGAGGAGGCCAATCATGGCCACGCTTCCGGGTATGGTGAGGATCAGTGGACCCGAAAGGCCTGTCGTCTCATTCGTGATTTGTTTGAGACGGATTGCGATGTATTTTTCATTTTCACCGGATCCGCTGCCAACGCGCTCGGGCTGGCGTCGGTTTGCCGAAGTTATCACTCCATAATATGTCATGAAGCATCCCACGTGCAAAACGATGAATGCGGTGCTCCGGAATTTTTTAGCGGCGGGGCTAAGGTGTGTACACTCACCGGTAAAGACGGACGCCTTACACCTGAAGCCATTACCGCCGCGATCGATAAGCGCCGTGATTTGCATTTCCCAAAAACTGGCGCGCTGAGTCTCACGCAGTCCACCGAGCTTGGTACTGTCTACACGCCTACGCAACTAAAGGCCAATTGCCACGCGGCCAAAAAATCCGGATTAAAAATCCATATGGACGGCGCGCGTTTTTCCAACGCCATCGCGAGTCTCGGCGTGGCACCGAAGGACATCACTTGGAAGGCGGGAGTGGATATGTTGAGCTTTGGTCTCACCAAAAACGGCACACATGCTGGCGAAGCTCTTGTTTTTTTTGATAAGTCACTGGCACGCGAATTCGATTGGCAAAACAAACAGGCTGGGCAGCTCGCGAGTAAAATGCGTTTCTTGACCGCCCCGTGGATTGGAATGCTGCAGGATGGTGCTTGGCTGCGCCATGCCAATCACGCAAACAAGATGGCAAAGCGTTTACGTCGAGCGCTGTCAAAAATTTCGGGGATCAAATTTCTACATCCTACTCAGGCCAACGCTGTTTTTGTCGATATGCCGCCTGTACTGGTGGATGCCATGCATAAGCATGGTTGGCATTTTTATACGCTTTACAGCGATAATGACGCTCGGCTGATGTGTTCTTGGGATACCACTCCGAAGGATATCGACGACTTTGTGGGCGATCTTAATGACCTAATGACTAAGCGTAAAAAATTGCGCCCCAATACCCGCAAAGGGCAGGGGCGCAAGGCGAATTAGATTGTCGCACTAGCGCCGCCGGGGCTGAGCTTGAGGCTTGCCGAGTTTTCTGGGGGGGGTGCGTGGTAGAATCTGAGGGCGTGGCTGGCCAATTCCGATACCAGCTCCTCCGGGTTGTGCCGGTTGAATGCCAACTCGACCGTTGAGTTCACTGTAGCGCACAGCCTTCACCGTTTTCAGCTTGGCCATGGCAAGTTCAACGTTGGTCGATTCGGGCAAGGTCACATGAAGGATGGTATTATTAATCATTGCCTTCTTAACTTTCAGGCCGGGAATTACCTTCGCCAGCATCTTTTCAGAGGCTTCCTTACTTAATCCTTTTTCTACTCCCACGAGAAGTTCACCCGTTGCATAGGAGCCACCTGGATGTTTTGCGGAAAATGCCGGGCTGAGGGCTGGTCGTTTGCTTTGTGGCTTGGCAGGTGTATTTTCACTCTTGCTACGATTAGGATTAGCCGCATCCTTGGCAAGATTTTGCTGAATCCATTTGGCCAGTGTGCTGCTACCTCGGCCATAGCCGCCGGGTAAAGGTCGCAGGTCACGTGTCTGGATGCGTGGTGGCGCACCCCAATGCGCGGGGAAACGGCCTTTGCCAGGATTCGGGCGGGGGCGCGGCTTGATGACGGGCGGTTTTCCGCCACCGGCATTTTTCCCGCCATAAAGCATCTTGTAAACTTCGCGCGGTGAGCGACGTTCGCCTTTACGTTCGTCGAACCAAGGAGAGCCGCCAATGAACACGCGGCCGCTCGGAATTTTCATGCCGCCTTTGACCCACTCCTCAAAGGTGGGCACGCCAGTTTGTTTTCCACTACCGGGTTTGCCTTCACCCTTAGCAGCATCCTTGTCTAGATTTTGCTGAATCCAACGGGCCAGCGTGCCACTGCCGCGACCATAGTCACCGGGTAAAACACGTAAGTCACGGGTTTGGATTCTAGGCGGAGCACCCCAATGAGCTGGGAAAGCCTTACCGCTGGGAGACCGATAGGTCTTGGTATTCCCGAGTTTACCTCCACCCCCTTGTAATGTAGCTAGATCTTTTTCAAGTTCAGCCAGCTTGGCATTATGTTTGGCAAGTCCTTCCGGGGTAAAACGTGCGCGGCGAGCAAAGTCTTTCATGCGCGCAATTTCTTTTTTCAGTTCCGTAATGCGTATCTGATTGTTACCCGCAGTTGGTTTTGTGCTTTCTGTGCCGCCTTCAGCCACCGCAACAGTCACCTTGAAAGTCTTTATGGGCGGGTTCTTTTCAAACACACGACGGTATTCCAGGCTAAGCTCATTCTTCCCGAGTTCCATCGCCTGAAATGTGGCCGTAGACATTCCTGGGGCACCCAATGCCCGGCCGCCGGCCTTATGAGCGATTTCACCTAAGAGTTTCATTCCATGGCCGCGAGTAACATTGTTCCAGGTAAAGCCGGTGGTGGGATTGCCAGCCAGACTGATCTCAATACGTTGGCCTGCCTTAACCTTAATCGTTTTTCCGTTGTCCTTGGCGGTCAACCGGGTAACGCCACCTTGATTGGTGCTGGCGGTGCCGACTTTGCTTAAGGTTATACTGGAAACAACCAGCCCATTGCGGGGTGCGTCATCGGCAATGCGTCGATCCATGATGTAACATGAAACCAGAAGTCCTTGCTTGTCAGAGCGAATGGAGCGGCGCTCAAATTGTTTCAGTGGTTTTTGGGCTGTTTCCAATGCGATTTTGTAGAGCTCATCGAGCGTCTTGGCCGGGGCTCCCCCCTTATTGGTTCCGATCGCCTTACCCGTTTCCACCCAACTGATTGTCTTAGGCTGGGCTGGTGCCCTTCCGCCCGGACGTGGCGGCGCAATGGGTCTTGCCCTGTTGAATGTGCGAAAATGGCGCTCTGCAACCTTGTTGTTTCTCACCACGATTGTGGTTTCATGGCCAAATCCAACCCAGCTCTGGAATCCAATCTTATAGCTGTAATTGCCTTTGGTCTTTGCCTTGGCCACTTCCCAAGCCTTGATGCCTTCCTTTACCTTGGCGGTATCCACCTTGGCCTGTTTATCGGCCAGCTCCCTTGCCTTGGCGTTGGGGTCGAATACCGGCGGCGGGGCTACTGGGCGGGGAGATGCGGGTTCTGGAACTGGAGGGCCAACAGCAGGACTCTGAAATCCATCTTTGGCGTCCTTAGCCAAATTCCTTTGTATCCACCCGGCTAGAGTGCTACTCCCCAGCCCATAACCTCCGGGCAATGGTCGCAGGTCCTTGGTTTGGAGGCGCGGTGGTGCACCCCAATGTTTGGGATATGCTTTTTTACCAATACCCGGCTTTATCGCCGGTTTGTTTTTATTGGCATCCTTATCCAGATTTCCCTGAATCCATCCTGCCAAAGTGCCACTGCCACGGCCATATCCACCGGGCAATGGGCGCAGGTCACACGTTTGCTTCAGAGGTGGGCGTCCCCAATTTGCTGGGAAGGCCTTGCCATTGGGAGCCTTGTAGATCGGTTGCGGTTTTCCCTCGGTGATCCCCTCCTGTGCCTGAAGGTTCAGGCCGAAGGTCAATAGTATAAGAGAGAGGGCTAATTTAGTTATTTTCATTTTTTGTGTCTTCGTAAATTTCGTAATGCATTCCTTCTAATACAAATTCCACATGCTTGCCCAGTGAAATCCATTTCAGGGTGGCAGGTTTGTCGGTGAGCAGTTTAAAGTAGGCTTTTGATCCGAACTTGATGCGGATCTTCTTCGTTTTGGCTTTAAGCGTTTGAATATCCGCATCAATCCAGCAAGTGCCGTTCTGATAGAAACTTCGACCGGCAACAAACCGGATGTTCTGTTGTGCAGCTGTAGCTGTACCACCACCAGCTTTCCCGCTGGAGTAGAAGTAGCTGTTGAATCCGGAAGCTTGTCCTGGTTTCGCTGCTTCAGCATTACTTTTCTGCAAACTGGAGGAAGCTGACTTGGCTTGGGCTAGGCTTTGCTGGGCGCGTGCCGCGGCCACCGCTCCTGCACCCGATTTAGCTTCTTTTAGTGCTTCGAAATTGACTCCAAGATCACGAACGGCTCCCGCATTATCCAACGCGGGTAACAAACGGCGATTTGCCACCACATCATTACGGCGGTCATCCTCCAGAATAAGGTAGGCGGTAAATGGGGTCACGATGCCGTACTTTTTAGCCAGTAGAGTGACCTCCTCTTTAAGTTCTTTGTTTTCACCATGTAACCGAATTTGATCGAGAAGATAGCCTACGCGGCGTGTGGCCCAAAGGCGGGGTATAAAATCATGCTCCTTAGATTTGGCCAAAAACTCTACAGGGTAGTCCATTTTCACCTTCTTACCATTGACCATACCGGCCAGCAAGAGGTCACCCTTACCTTTGCCGGAGTAGCGGCCCACCACGACCAGCTGGTCGCCCTTGAATAGATCGGGCAACGGTGCGGGGTAAAACTGCTTCAGGTTTGCTTCCCATGAAACGACTACGTCCGGGTCAGCCATAACCGGCTCATTAATCTTAGTGTAGAACTGGGAGACTTTTACCTCAATGTCCTCGCTCGGCAGTACGTATTGGCTAAAGGCGCGGGTGGACTCGGTGATCTTGTCCAAGAGGTGCGTGTTAACATCATTGCCGATTCCGAAGCAGAAGACGCGTGTCTTGCCGGCAACATCCTTGACGTTTTTAACAATCTGATCCTCCCCGGTAATACCCACCGTCGGTCGGCCGTCAGTCAGGAAGATTACCACGAACGGTCGCTTGCTCCCCTTGGGTCGCAGCTTGAGCGTTTTGGCCATGGCATCGTTGATGGCCGTGCCACCGATTGGCTTGAGGTCCTGCACAAAGTTTAGCGCCTTTTCACGACTGGCTTTGGAAACCTCCTTGAGCTCGGAGAAGAGTGTCTCAGCCTCGGTTGAGAAACGGACCACCTCAAACCGATCTCCCTCATTGAGGTTGTGCAGGCAGAACTCGACAGCTTTCTTGGCCTGCTCGATTTTCTTGCCGGCCATGGAGCCGGAGGTATCGAGCACAAATGCCACGTCCTTCTCGACTACTTTGTTTTGTTTCACGTCAATGCCCGGAGAAAGCATAAGGAGAAAAAACCCATCCTTGTCTGCATCAGGTCGGTGGGTGAGCAGGCTCAATCCCAGATCGGTCTTTTGCGGTGTAAAATAAATCGCGAAATTATTCTCAGGTAACGCGTTCTTCTCCTCGTAACCAATCGTTGCCTTGTTAGGCCCATCGCGTTTGATTTTCACCTCGTGGCTGGGTGAGTAGATAGACTTGAGTGGTGACTTTGATTGGATCTCCATTTTCACACTGAGCGTCTTGATCGGCTTGGCTGAATACTTGCCGGTGTTAAGCGGATACTTGTAGCTAACCAGTCCGCTGTCTTTCTTGAGAACCTGCTTGTAAGTCACGCGAGTGCGCTTCGTGCTGCGAGGCTCGATCGGGAAAATACGCACCTTGTAAAGGTCATGCTCGGCATACTCCAGCAGGGCCGGATCCTTCGCGCTGCGTACGATATCCTCATAAATCTTGCGGGCCTTATCGCCCTCCAGCAGCTCTGCCTTCATCATCTTGCCGTTGATATCCATGCGGAAATCCGTGAGCACCGCACCCTTGGGTACCGGGAAAATAAAATGCCCCTCCAGTCGGCTCCGGTTGGGATTATAAAAGACCTGCTTCACCGTGGTCTCGGCAATCTGGTCGGTGACTTTGATATTCACCTTCTGCTCCTGCACCTCCATCGGCGCAAAGTGGTAAACACGCGGGCGCGGCACCGGCCACGGTCGGGGTGGCCGGATCGGGTGAATTGGTGGCTCAACAATCGGCCCCGGATGTGGCAAAATGCGTACATCGTGACACACAATCAACCCGCCTGCATGGGATTGGAAAGAAGGTGCCAAGGCCACAAAGGCCAACAAGGAAACAAATAGCATTTTTCTCATGAGTAATAGACGTTTCAGGCGGTCAAAATACTCCCTTTTCCTGCGGTGTCACGTTTTTTGGCTGCTTGACCCTGTCCACTTGTCGCCACACCCTCTCCGCATGCTCAAGCACATCCTTTTGGCCATCAGCCTGTTGACCATTTCCCTACCCGCGGCTGAATTTAAAATCCACACTTGGAAAAAGCATCACATCACTCCGCATTTCTGGTCTGAGGGCGGGCACTTTGGGGATTTCAATCACGACGACCAGGGCGACGTCGTCGTCGGCCCCTACTGGTATGCCGGTCCGGATTTCAAGAAACGCCACACCATTTACCCGGATCAAGTGCCCGCGAAAGACGCCTTTGAGATCACCAAGGGTGGCCAGAAGGTCAAGGTGCCAGGGTACAAGGGCGAGTTGAGTGGCAAGAACGGTTACTCCAACAACTTCCTCACCTACACCTACGACTTTAATTCCGACGGCTGGAAGGATGTGCTCGTGTTCGGTTGGCCGGGCAAACATACCACCTGGTACGAGAACCCGAAGAACAAGCCGGGCCTCTGGAAGGCCAATGTCATCTTTCCTGTGAGTGATGGCGAATCACCGCGCCTTGAGGATATGAATGGCGATGGCAAACCGGAGATACTGGTCTTTCGCGACAAACACCTTGGCTACGGACAGGGCGACTGGAGTGACCCGGCCAAGGAATGGAAGTTCATCAAGATCAGCACCCCCGGCAAGTGGCAGCGTTACTCACACGGTTATGGGGCAGGGGATGTGAATGGCGATGGACGTAAGGATATTCTGGAAGCGGCCGGCTGGTGGGAGCAACCGAAGAAAGTTGATGGTACCCCATGGAAATTTCATGCGGCACCCTTTGGGGCGGGCGGCGCGCAGATGTACACCTATGACGTGGATGGCGACGGCGATAATGATGTCATCACCAGCCTCGCTGCGCACGGCTATGGGTTGGCGTGGATCGAACAAACCGCCCCCGGCAAGTGGAAGCAAAATACCATCATCAATAGCAAGCCTGAGGAGAGCCCCTTCGGTGTGAAGTTCAGCCAGCTGCACGCAATTGATCTAGCCGATATTGATGGTGATGGCCTGCTCGACATCATCACCGGCAAACGCTTCTGGGCTCATGGCCCCAAGGGGGATCAGGAACCCAATGCACCGGCTGTGCTCTATTGGTTTGAGCTCACTCGCAAAGGCGGCAAGGCCGAATACATCCCGCACCAGATTGATAACAATTCAGGTGTGGGCACACAAGTGGCTGCGGGTGACGTAAATGGGGACGGGCTTCTTGATATCGTGGTGGGCAACAAGAAAGGCGCCTTCGTTCATCTGCATTCGGTCAAGAAGGTCAGCAAAAAGCAGTGGCAGGCGGCGCAGCCCAAGCGGATTCATTAAGGGGTAATCAATGAAACCCACCTTCATAGCTTTGTTGGCTTTGTGTCTTTCTGGGTGCGGTGAGAAAGAGGTGAAGCAGACTGCAAAGAAACCACCTCCAATTAAACCCGGCACCGTCCTTTGGGAATTTGAAACGGGCGATGAAGTGTACTCCTCC
>JAOLZA010000062.1 GCA_028343615.1 Verrucomicrobiota bacterium | reverse complement strand
CGAGCGGCGTGAGTTGTTGCGATTGGCATACGGGCCGAATTTTTTCCGCAATGTGATTCCGACGAGAGCCTCGATGGAATCGATAACGGTGGAGGATTTACGGGCGTTTCACCAGGCTTGGTTTCATCCGCAAAATTTTGTGGTGGCGGTGAGCGGCGATTTCGACCGCAAAGCGATGGTGGCCAAGCTGGAAACTCTGTTTGCCAAATGGCCTTTTAAGGGCAAGGTGGCCGTGCCAGTGCCGACCAATAAACAATTCGCTAAGCCGGGGATTTACATCGTGGACAAGGATGTGAATCAGGGTCGTGTGGATATTATGTTACCTGGAATCCATCGCGATCATCCGGATTTTTATGCGGTGCAGGTGATGAACGATATCCTAGGCGGCGGCGGGTTCACGAGCCGCATCACCAACCGCGTACGGTCGGATGAGGGACTGGCGTACAGCGCATATTCTTTTATGCCGGGCGGCACGTATTATCCGTTGACGTTTGTGGCGGGGTACCAAAGCAAATCCGGCACGGTGCAGTATGCGGCGCAAATTGTGCTCGAAGAAATGCGTCGCATCACGGTGGAAGCCGTGACGGATAAAGAAATGGAGACGGCCAAGAGCAGTTACATCCAAACTTTCCCGCAAACATTCGAAACCAAAGGCAAAGTGGCGTCGACCTTTGCCAATGAGGAATTCACAGGGCGCGGTGGGCGGAATCCGGCTTATTATAACGAATTCCGTGCCAAAATGGCAGCGGTTACGAAGGCCGATGTGCAGCGGGTGGCTAAGAAATATCTTACGCCAAACAAGGTGGTCATCCTCATTGTGGGTGATAAAGACGCGATTCTCAAAGGGCATCCCGATCATCCAGTGAACCTCGACAGCCTCGCACGCGGTGGTTTGAAGGACGTTCCGCTGCGCGATCCGTTCACGTTGCAGTCGCTGAAATAGTCTGCGTACGTTGGATTGGGAATACTCGTCGGTTGCGTTCTTGCGCATTTGCGGGCACATTGTCGGGAGACGCCATGGAGATGGTTATAAAATGCCCTGCGTGTTCGATGGATTTGACGGTCGAGGATACGGCCGTCGGTTCACAACTGAAATGCCCCACATGCAATACGTTGCTAGTGGTGCCTACTGTCAGTGCCGCAGCATCCGAGGAAGCCGCTCCGCGGTCGATGACTGGTGCGAGCGATGAACAGCTTGCCGAGAAGCTCGCCAGCGCCTATCGTAGTATGACCACCGAAGTGGGCAAAGCGATCGTCGGGCAGAACGCGGTTATCGAGCAAATCATCATCGCCATTTTTGCGCGCAGCCATTGTTTGCTCGAGGGCGTGCCGGGGCTTGCGAAAACTTATATGGTGAAATGTCTTTCCGAGGCGCTCAATCTTTCTTTCCGGCGCGTGCAATTTACGCCCGACCTCATGCCGGCGGACATAACCGGCACGGATGTCATCCAGCAGGACGCCGAAGGCAGGCGTAGTCTCGTGTTTTTACGCGGCCCGATTTTTGCCCAAATGGTTTTGGCGGATGAAATCAACCGCTCTCCCCCGAAGACGCAAGCCGCTTTGCTGGAGGCCATGCAGGAACATTCTGTCACGACTGGCGGCACCACATACACGCTTGAGGAACCGTTCTTCGTGTTGGCCACGCAAAATCCTGTTGAGCAGGAAGGCACGTACCCACTGCCCGAAGCGCAGAAGGATCGCTTTATGTTTCACGTGAAAGTGGATTACCCGGACAAAGCCGAGGAAGCGGAAATTATCAAGCGCACCACTGGCGCGTTTTCGGCGAGCATCGAATCGGTCATATCCGGCGCGGAAATTGTCCAGTGCCAAAAAATCGTGCGCAAAGTGCCCGTTCCCGAGCACGTGAACCAATACGTGCTCGATCTCGTGCGGCGCTGCCGACCCGATGATGCGGAGGCGTTGCCCTTCGCGCGCGAACTCATCAGCTGGGGCCCCGGCCCGCGCGCGTGCCAGCAGCTCATTCTCGGCGGCAAAGTGCGCGCGATTTTGAAGGGGCGATTTCACGTGATCCCTGAGGACATCGCCGCACTGGCGCATCCGGTTTTGCGCCATCGCATTGTGCCGACGTTCAGCGCCGAGGCGGAGGGCATTACGGTGAATCATATCATCGACAAAATTCTCCAAGCCGTGCCGCAAATGCCGGCGGCCGCGGCCTTGTGAACCGAATTTCATTTAATGTCGCAAGTCGCTCAACTCCTGCAGCCGGAAGAGCTGCAGAGCATCGCAAACTTGAATCTGTTTGCGCGGCAAGCGGTGGAAGGTGCCATCTCTGGCCAGCATCGTTCGCCTCACAAAGGGTTTAGCATCGAGTTCGCGCAGCATCGCGAGTACGTGCAGGGCGACGACACGCGGCGCGTGGACTGGAAAGTATTCGCCAAGACCGATCGCTATTACGTGCGCGAGTATGAGGAGGAAACCAATCTACGCGCCACGTTGTTGTTGGACTGCAGCGGCAGTATGGACTACGCGCGCGAAGGCAGCATTAGCAAATGCCAATACGCGATGAAGCTCGCCGCGTGCATCGCACAGATTATCATTCGCCAAAGTGACAGCGTGGGGATGGTGACCTTCGATAATCAAATTCGCAGCTTCATACCTCCGCGTTCGAGTACGAGTCATTTGCGTTTGTTGTATCAGGAAATGATTGAGTCGCGCCCCGGTGGCGAAACGGATTTGGCCAATATTTTCCAAAAGCTGATGCCGCGGCTGCAGCGGCGCGGGATGGTTTTTATTTTTACCGACGGGTTTTCTGACCAACGCGCGTTGTTGCAATCGCTGTCACATTTCCGCCAAGCCTCGCACGAGGTGGTGCTGTTTCATATTTTGGATCCGGACGAAATTGAGTTCCCCTTCAGCGCGTGGACCAAGTTTGAAAACCTTGAAATGTTCGGCCAATTTCGCACGCTCGATCCCGCTAGTTTTCGCGTGGCCTATCTCGACAACCTTCGACAATTCCGTGAGGCACTCAAAACTGGTTGCCAACGCCATCGCATCGATCTCGTGCCGATGAGCACTGCCGAACCCATTACCGACGCCCTTGCCCGATGCTTGCGGCAGCGCCAACTCACCGCATGAATTTCCTAAACATACTCTTGGTGGGCGGCGTGGCGGCGGGTGCCATCCCCATCCTTGTGCACCTTATCAGCCGCAGCAAACCGCGCGAAGTGCGCTGGGGCGCGATGCATCTCATCGAATTGACTCTCCAGAAACAACAGCGCCGCCTCCGCATCGAAAACTGGCTGTTGCTGTTGCTGCGCATTTGCATTCCGGTTTTCCTTGCGCTGTGTATGGCGCGGCCGGTGCTCACCGGCGCGGCGGCGCTTTGGAATGACGCCAAAACTTCGTTGGTAGTGGTGCTCGATAATTCGTACTCGCAGGATTTTCAAGCCACCGGCGGCACTAATTTTGAGAACGCACAAAAACAAGCTGCCGATTTAGTGGCCGGATTGCAGCGCGGCTCGGATGTGAGTGTGGTGATGATGAGCGGCACAAACTCGCCTTTGTACGATTCGGGCGTGTTTAACACCAAACGTGTGGCTGAAGATTTGAAGGCGCTTGAAGCCGGGTACGGCAAAGCCGAAGTGCCCTCGGCGCTCGATGTGGCCTCCGCGATCTCCCGTGGTATGAGTCATGCGCAGCGCGAGGTGATTGTTATTAGCGATTTTCAACGTATCAGTTGGTCAGCCGAGGAAGCCACGCTGCGCCAACGCGCGGCGGAGCGATTGGGCGGGGCGGAGATTGCGCCGCGGCTCACGCTCTTTCACACCGGCGCGGAAGGGCGCGAGAATGTATGCGTGGAGACAGTGAGTTTTTCCCCGCGCGTGTTGGGCATGAACCAAACGCTGCAGGTGCGCGCCACGCTTCGCAATTATGGAGAGCGCGGGTACGACTCACTGAAGGTGGTGTGCCGCGTGGATGGCAAGGTGGCGCACACCACGCAAATTCCACTGGAAGCCGGACAAAAACGGCAGGTGCTTTTCACGCATCAATTTGACTCTGCCGGCTCGCACGTGGTGGAGGTCAGCACCGATGCCGACAGCCTCAAAGCGGATAACACCTTTCGCGTGAGCATCCCTGTTTGGGAACGTGTGCCGGTGTTGGTGGTGGATGGAGATCCGAGCCCGAACCCATTGGAGAGCGAGACTGATTTTCTGCAAATCGCATTGCAACCCTATCGTGAAGCCGGCGCACCGCAACAACCTGGCGAAAAAAAACTGTCCGACCTGCTCGAAGTGCGCGTCATCCGTACCGCTGGCCTCAGCGCCGCGGCCATTGGCGATGCGCGTGTGGTGGTGCTGGCGAATGTGGCACGGCTAACGCCCAAGCAACTGGTCGACGTGCAGAGCTTCGTGCGCGATGGGGGCGGGCTGCTGATTTTTCCCGGCGATAAAGTTGATACCAAATGGTATAACGAAACCCTTCACGCCGCTGGGTTGTTGCCCGCGCCGCTTACGGAATTGTCTGATCTCAGCCGCGAGCCGGAGCCTTTCACCCGCATCCGCGCGCAGCGTTTCGAGCATCCGCCACTAAATCTTTTCAACGATCCCCGCAACGGCACACCCGCCGACGCGGAAATCACCCAGTGGTATCGTACGCTTGCCCAGCCGGATAATCCTTTGGTGCGGATGCACGCGCTGCTCGAAAGTGGCGATCCGTTTTTGCTGGAGAAACGTTTCAATGAAGGCCGCGTTTTTTTCTGCGCCACTTCTTGCGACGAGGCGTGGAGTAATTTGCCGGGCCGTCCGTTTTACGTTCCCTTAGCGCAGCGCCTTTGCACGTACTTGGCATCGTCACTTTTCCCGCCGCGCAACCTTGGCGTGGGCAGTTCGGCGGTGGCATTTTTTCCGCCGGAACGCATCGGCCAAATGGCTACAATGCGCGACACGCAGGGCAAACTCACCGAACTCGCCATCGAATCGCGCGGCAGCAAAGGCGTGGCGGAATTCGCCGGCACGGGTCGCCCTGGACTATACACGATGGCGGGCCCGGACAAAAACCCCATCCATTTCGTGGTGAACACCAGTCGTGTGGAGAGCAATCTGCAACAGCTTGAGCCGGATGAACGCGAGCAATTGGCGCAGGGATTGAAGGCCGACCTCGTGGGCAGCGTGGAGGATTACCGCGCGCTCGACCACACGCGGCGGTTTGGGCAGGAAATTTGGAAGCCGCTGTTCATCCTCGTTTTGATTTTGTTGTTTGGTGAATTGCTGCTCCAACGCCGCATGGCCCGACAGCGTAAATAGCGTAACCGTATGAATCCCGCTAATTCCATATTGTCCGCGCTGCATTTCTCAGGGGAATGGGCTTTGTGGGTGGCGTTGCCGGTGGCACTAGTGGCTGCCGGCGCGGCGTGGGGGTTGTACGCCAGTGAACTGGCGCGGCGCGGCAAAACGGGTCTGTGGTTTCTGCCGCTGTTGCGCGGGTTGGCGGTGATGTTCGTAGTGCTGATGCTCACCGGGCCGGTCATCCAAACGCATCGCGAGATTGGTACGCGCGCGCGGCTGTTGTTGTACGTGGACAGCTCGGCCTCGATGAAAGCCACCGACGAGCAAATGGAACTCCATCGTAAGCTGCGCATTATGCGGCATTTGGACTGGATCAAGGGTGATGCCGAGGATGACCGCGCGGCGGCCGCGCTGGAGCGTTTGGCGAATTTGCGACGGTTGCTCACGGCGGTGGAAGGCGACACGGAACGCGATGTGCCCGGTCGTGTGCGGATGGCGCAGGAAGTGGGCGGGCAGGTGATGGATCATCTCAACGAACTTAAGCTTCCTGGATGGGGTGCTACGCAGGCAAAACAGTTTCGCGAAGAAATCAACGAGCCGTTGCAGTCGGCCAAGCCGGATCAGATGAATGATTCTGCAAAACAACAATTGCTGAGTTTGCGCTCGGAGGTGTTGCGGTGGGAGGGAGTGATGGTGACGTTGATGCCCAAGCCGGACGACGTTGCTGTGGCGAAATTGGACGCCGAAACGCGCAAGGCGCTAGACCGCTTCGACCGGACGCCACGCTGGACGCGATTGGAAACACAAATGCTTGCCGGCACGGAAAGTTTGGTGGACAAGCTTGAAGCCAAACATCACGTGGAGCTGTACGCGCTAACCGCTAAGCGGTTTCTTAATCTGTGGCAAAGTGGTATTGCGGGCGAAGGCGACAGCGAACTGCTCGCCGCGCCGCGCACACTGGAAGTGGCAGTCACGAATTTACTTACGGATTTGTCCACTGCGCCGATGCATCACATCGCTACCAGCACCGAGGGCGGCCCGGAAGGGGAAAAACTGATTGTGGTCATGTTCACCGATGGCCAACACAACGATGGCGAGTCGCCGGTGGAGATGGCGCGAATGTTCAAGGAGCGCGGCGTGTCCATTCACGTGGTGGGCCTGGGCACCGCCGAGCCCGCGCGCGATTTGGCCGTGCTCAAAGCTGAAGGCCCAGGCGATATTTATCCGGACGCGCGTGTGACGGGCAAAGTGATTTTGCACGACGGAATGCCGCCGGGCAAACCGTTTACCGTGCGCATCGAGCACGAGGGGCAGGTGGTGTGGGAGCACGATTATGTGACGGCACGCAAGCGGCGAGTGTTGCCTTTTGATTTTCCGGTGAAAGAAATCGTGGTCGCCGCGCAAGCTGTGCAAAACAGAAATCTGCGCCACACGAATCTGCCGTTGACGTTCCAAGTGGTCGTGCCGCCCATCGAGGGGGAGATGAAAGACGACAACAACGATGGCACACTACGCGTGAATGTGGTGACGCAGGAACCCCGTGTGTTGTATGTCGATGGCCGGCCGCGCTGGGAGCAGCGTTATTTGAAAAATCTACTCGAGCGCGATGAGCGCTGGAAGGTGAATCTTTTGCTGCCCAAATGGGTGAACAACCGGCCCGCACTCACGCGCGGCAACGCAATGGGGCAGTTCCCAGCCACACGCGAATTATTGTTTCAATATCAACTGATCATCATTGGCGACGTGCCTTCGGGCTTATTTAGCGCGCGCGAATTGCAGTGGATCAAAGACTCGGTGCAATTCAATGGCGGCGGGGTAATTTTTATTGATGGCCGGCAGGAAGGCCTTTCGCGTTTGGCAGCGGGCACGCTGCAGCCGTTGTTTCCAGTCAAGATGGCCGGTCCGCGTTTCATCAGCAAAATGGATATGACGTGGCGCTTTCGCGGCGCGGGCGGATCACAGGCACCACATCAACTTTCGGGTGACACGGCCGGCAATCTTCGCATTTGGAGCGAACTGCCTGGCCCACGCTGGATCGCCGTAACGGAAAAACTACCCGGCTCCGAAGTGTTACTTGAAGTGATATCCGGCCAAAACACGGCCATCCCCGCGCTGGTGTTCCGCCGTTATGGTGCGGGCCGCGTTTTATATTCCGCTTTCGAGGAATCGTGGCGATGGCGTTATAACGTCGGCGATCTGTATCATCAGAAGTTTTGGAACCAAATCGCCAAGTGGATTATGGAACCGCCCTTTGCCGTGCAGGACGCTCATATCGCGCTGGATTCAGGCGATACTACCTACGACGTAGGCGATACCGCCGAGATCCGCGTGCGCATTCAAGATCCCGCGCTCGCCTCCAAGCCTGGCCTCAAGCCGCAGGCATTACTCTTCCGCAACGGCAAACTTTTTGGCACGTTGCCGCTCAAGGCCGATCCGAAATCTTTCACCTTCCGCGCCGAATCTGCCCCGCTCGAGCCGGGTGACTACGAAGTACGCGTCAAAGTCCCCGGGATTCCCGAGGACGCCATTCTCGCGCACACCGCCTTCACCGTTGCGGCCAATCCCTTTGGCGAACTGGGACTCCTTCATTGTGACGAGTTGTTGCTGCGCCAAATGGCTGGCGATTCAGGTGGCGCCTATTATCGCGAGGAAGAGATGGGTCGTCTCGTCGAAGCCCTAAGCCCATACAGCGATGGTCGCACTCTCACCACCGAACTGCCCCTTTGGCAAAGCTACTGGTGGTTCGTGCCTATAATTTTATTACTCACCGCGGAATGGATTATTCGGCGAAAACTGGGTTTGGTATGAATGGACACTCGACGCAGCCCGACTCCTTTCCAATTCCTCAATCTTGATGTATCTTACCCAAGGCGTTTGAGGCCGATAAAATCCATTCATGTCACAACCCATTAATCCCATTATTCACGGCCAGTTGCTCGCGTTCCGCGGGCGGTTTAGGTGGTTGCAGTTTCTGCGCGGAGCAAGTGCGGGGCTGATTATGTTTCTCGGGGGAATGCTGGTGCTAGCGGCGGCGGATTGGTTTATCGTATTGGCCGATCGCACACGTTGGATGCTCAGCGGCGGCGTGTATCTCGTGGCACTCATCGTGGGGTGGTTCGCTTGTGTACGACCGCTGTTGCGGGTGCTGAATGAACGCACGCTCGCGGCGATGATTGAGAAGGAAGCGCCCGAACTTCGCAAGGAACTGCTCTCCGCCGTGGAACTTGCGGGCGACGATGATGGAATGGATTCGCCGGTGTTCCGAAAAAAATTGCAGGACCGCGTGGCCGACCGAATTCAGTGCGTATCGATGGACAGCTTGTTGCCGAGTAAACGCGTGCAACGCTGGGTGATCGCCGCCGCCGCGGTGATGATGGTGGTGGGCGGATTGGCATCCACCGGTTCGGGACGGCAATTGCTGCTACGCGCTTTGGCACCCACGTCCAATCTCGAACGTGTTTCGCGCAACCGTATAGTTCTGCTACAACCTAATGGCTTTGATTCCACCGCGCCGGAAGGCGACTCGGTTTCCATTCGCGTTCAGGTCACCGGTCCCACGCTGGAAGTCGCCCCGCGCCTTGTCACGGAGTTTTCTGATGGAACGCGGCAGGAAATTTCGATGGATGCCGATGTGGGAGGAAACGACAGGGAGTTTACTTCCGCCATTTCGATGACGGCGGATCTCATCAAATATCAAATACACGCGGGTGATGCGGTGTCGCGTTGGTACACTTTGCGTTCGCGCCGGCGACCGCACGTTACCAGTTTTGTAAAAATTTATCATTTCCCAAAATATTCCGGCCGTGAATCCGCCACCTTCCGTGAGGAAGCGGGTGACCTCACGGCGCTGTCCGGCACCGAGGTGGAGCTCACCGTGCACCTCGATCAACCCGTGACCGAAGCCGCGCTCTACATTCAAACCGCCGCCAGCACCAACACCTTCACCCTCACCAATAGTGTCTCGCTGCGCGAATGGAGTCGTCGCATCACGCTCACCGAGAATGGCGCGTACACCGTACACGTGGCCACCGATGAGGGTCTGGAAAACAAACATCGCGCCCAATACTCCCTCACCGCCCAGCCAGACCTCGTGCCTCAAGTGCGCCTCACTCTGCCCGCCAAGGACGCCACCGCCCGTCCCGAGGATATTTTGCAAATCACCGGCGAAGCCGAGGACGACGTCGGTCTGCGCGAGTTGCATCAGCTCGTTCGCGTGAACACCGGTGCGTGGACCACTAACGCCATCCCCATTCCGAAAATGCCCGCTACAAATCATACAGTGGAACTCGATTGGGATTTACTAAAACTCAACGCCAAGCCGGGCGACACCGTGCTTACCAAGCTCGTCGCTATCGACCACGCCGGTAATCGTGCCGAAACCCGCGCCGTAAAGCTCACGCTCGATTCCGCACTGTTCGAAGCCGCCCGTGTGGCGGCACTCAATGACCAACGTAGTTGGGTGACCGTGGTAAATGCAGCGGCTGATGCGACGATAAAACTCAACGAAATTTTCCCAAACGACATCGACGTAATGCTGCTCCCTGGCAGGGATGTGGAACGTCGCGCCAAAGCCGCCAAAGCCGTCACCGCCCTCGTGTCCGCCCAAAGCATATGGGCACTGGTAGGTCGTCGTATTCCCTCCGCGTTGCGCAAAGTGCACGCCGGACGTGAAGCAGCTGGCCTCACTCTACTCGGTCGCGTGGCCGGCCGGTTGGAGCTGGATTGGCTCCCGCGCGCCAAGCTGCAGATTGATCCATTGCAAACCGCACCGGTCGTGGATCCTAAAGTAAAAGCCCACAGTACGGGCCTTGCGGATTTGCTGGAAAAAATCGAGGCCGCCAACAACCGCGTGCGCCGCGCGGCAAATGCTTGGCTCGCTGCCGACGAAGCCGCCGTGGCGCTCGACTTGCTCGATTATGTTTCGCGCGCCGTCAGCGCGATGTATCGACTGGCGGAAGATGAAAATGATCCCAAAGCGTGGGAACGCCTCGCCCGCCGCCAAGCGAGCGTCACCAAGGAAATCGAAGTGGCCGAAGCCGTACTTGGCGAATTGGCCAAATACCTCATCGGTGAGGCGGGCAAAGTGACGGCTCTGCAAGCCGAACTCAGAACCGCCCGCGAACGTTTGATGGAAAAACTCAAAGAGCCGCCCGATACCACGCTGCTTCCCGCTGGGCGCGCCCTCGGCCAAACGGTTTTGCAAACAGCGAATACGTTGCGACCCCTCGCTGCAACCCTGGGTAAACAAGCCGCCGCCGCACGCGCGCAATTGGAAAAATCCAACAATGGCGCAGCCGGAGCCATCCGCCAGGTCCGCGCCGCGATTTTGAAAAGCAAACAAACTGCCAGCGATTTGAAAAAATCGAAGCAGGACAACAAGCCTCCGCTCACGCCCGCCGCCAACGATGCCTTTGCAAAAGTGCGGTTGGAGCACGAATGGAAAGCCGCCACCGCGCGCCTCCGCCATCGCGCGCGCCTCGAGGAAGCACGCCGGGAATCTACGCCGGCCTTTGTAAGCGACACCTCCCGCGCCGCCGCTGCCTTGGGTGCTGTGCGCGCGGGTTTGAATGCCGGACGCGCCGCCGATGCTGTTTCCAAGCAACTCAACACCCTCGCCGACGCAATGCACACGTTGGAAGTCGCCCATCAACTCGTTCTCATCGAGACTGCCATCAAAGCGCTCTCCCATCGCGAGCGTTGGGAAATGAAGGCCACCGATGTCAATTCACTGCGCCCGCGCGATTGGCAATGGCTGCGCCAACAACTCAGCGCAACGCCGCAACAGCTCCGCGATGCCGGTTTGGAAGGCGCTGCCGAGCTGGAAGCTGCTGCCCGTGGCGGAGTCGCCAACGCCATCGGCGAGGAGATGATGGGCCGCACAAAAAATCCCGGAGTATTTCTAATTGAGAAAACTTCAAAAGAGTAGTATGTTGGAAAAAGTCATGAAACGTATCCTCAACCTACACATGGCCACCATCACGCTGCTCGCTGGCGTCCTGATGGCATCCGCCGCTGACAAACCACGTACCTTAAAGTCCGTGGACAAGCCGCTTGATGAAATCCAAGGAACCGTGAGCGGCGCGCGTAAACTCTCTGCTGCCGAACTAGCAGCCGCCCGCAAGGCGTTGCTCATCGCCGCGCCAAGCCTTAGCGAAGTGCTCGAGAATCTTGCCGAGGAAGCCAAAGGTTTGGAAAAAACTACTGGCGATCTCGCCGACGAGGTAAAAGAAGATCACAATGCCCAAACCGAAAAAGCCAAAGAGTTGGCGGCCAAACAAGAAAAACTCAACGAGCGTGTTGCCCAAATGCAACAAGCCCTCCGCCGCGATGCTAATCAACAAGATCTCGCCAAAAAAGAAGGCCGCGAACGTGCGCGCGATGCCGACGACGCCGTTGCAATGTTGCACGAACCTCCGCGTGACGCCGCTAATGCCCTCGAAGAATCCACCGCTAATCCCAAGCCCGAAGACCAGAAGCAATCCCTCGAGACTGCTGTCAAGGCGCAGCAGCAACTCGCAGCCAATCTTTCCCAACTCGCAGAGCATTACAAAAATCTTGAGGAAGGCCGGCCAGAAATCGCCGTCACCCGCGAAGCTCTGCGCGCGCAGGAAGAGGCACTTGGCATCAAGGAGGCGCTCGATCAACAATTCGCAATGCTTGAGCGCCTGATGGAGCT
>JAOLZA010000061.1 GCA_028343615.1 Verrucomicrobiota bacterium | reverse complement strand
GTATAGAGGGTATCAAGCCAAACGGGATGTCTCGCCGGACGGGAAGTGGCGCGCTTACATTCACGAATACAATATCTATGTCCGTGCTGCCGAGGGTGACGAAAAGATTCAGCTCAGCAAGGATGGGAAGAAAGACAACGCTTATCAGGCGCCTTACTGGGCCCCGAACTCGAACAATTTGATCGCCTACCGGATTGAGCCGTCGAAGATCAGTGAGGTTCATCTCCTTGAGTCTTCGCCGAAGGGCGGCGGGAAGGCGAAGCTGCACACTCGGCGCTATCCTTTGCCGGGTGATAAGTTCACTTCGCACGAATTAAACTGGTTTGATATCGAAAAGAAGCTCCACGTGAAGCCGGATGTCGGCGCGATCGATTTTCACTGGCCGAATATGCGCTGGTCACTGTCCGGGCGTACTTTCACCTATAGGAAGGTTGACCGCGGTCACCAGCGCTTTCGCATTATCGAGGTCGACACTTTTACCGGGAAGGCTCGCAACATCATCGATGAAGTTTCGAAGACCTTCATCTGGACTAATCACGCGAAAGATTACGGCGTTTCACAGGTGACCTGGCTGAAGAAAACAAAGGAGATTATCTATATATCAGAGCAGGATGGATGGCGTCACCTCTACTTGGTCGATGTCGCCAGAGGAAAGCAGAAGCAGATCACCAAGGGTGAATATGTCCTGCGCTATGTCGACAAGATCGACGAGGAAAAGCGCCAGATCTGGTTCCGCGCCTCAGGCCGTAATGCAAAGCAGGATCCATACTTGATTCATTACTACCGGATCAATTTCGACGGCAGTGGTCTCACTGCATTGACCGAGGGAAATGGCACGCATGAGGTTCGCTATTCACCGGATCACAAATACCTCATCGACACCTATTCCCGCATCGATATGGCACCGGTGAATGAGTTGCGGAGAGTCTCCGACGGAGGTCTGGTCTGCAAACTGGAAGAATCAGATATCAGCCAGCTCGAGGCGAGTGGTTGGGAGGCTCCCGAGGTGTTCTCGGCCAAGGGGCGGGATGGAGAGACCGGGATCTGGGGATTCATCTGCCGGCCAAAGGACTATGATCCGAAGAAGAAATACCCGGTTCTCGAGTCCATGTACGCCGGGCCGCACGATTCCTACGTCCCCAAGAGCTTCAGCTCTTCACGCCGCTACGCCTCCTGGACGGACATGGGCTTTGTCGTCGTCAAGATTGACGGGATGGGGACAGCCAATCGTTCCAAGGCCTTTCATGATGTCTGCTGGAAGAACCTCAAGGATGGTGGCTTTCCAGATCGCATTCTCTGGCACAAGGCCGTGGCGAAGAAGTACCCATGGTACGACACCTCTCGGGTGGGGATCTACGGCGGGTCAGCCGGAGGACAAAGCTCGACTGGGGCACTACTCTTTCACCCTGAGTTCTACAAGGTCGCCGTTTCCGCTTGTGGATGCCACGACAATCGCATGGACAAAGCATCCTGGAACGAACAGTGGATGGGGTATCCCGTCGGGCCACATTACTCCGCTAGCTCGAACATTGATAACGCCCATCGCCTGCAGGGCAAGCTGATGCTGATCGTCGGGGAACTGGACAAGAACGTTCCCCCGGAATCAACTTTCCGATTGGCCGATGCCTTGATCCGGGCCAACAAGGAATTTGAGCTCGTCGTCATTCCCGGCGGAGGACATGGCGACGGCGGGCGCTACGGCGACCGCAAGCGGAAAGATTTCTTCAGGATGCATCTACAGGGGATCGACTCTCCGAACCGGAACTCCGTCGAGTCGTCCTTTCGGACTGAAACGCTGAAGTGGACGGAGATAGCAGAGGGTTCTCCTCCCAGATCGCTTGATGGCTCCGCGACGGAGATTCATTTTCTCAACAGGATGAAAAAGAGGGTGAAGATCTACTGGGTAAATTTTGGCGGCGGACTGAAGTTCTACGGCAAGCTTGCCCCGGGCGAAACCCGCAACCAGAACACCTACTCCGATGCGATCTGGCTCATAACCGATGAAGAAGAAAATTCACTGGGATACTTCCGAGCTACTCGCAAGGTAGGGAAAGCGGTGATTCCGGACTGATATTCGCCGCGCGAATCTCCTGTCTGTCAACTTGTGAAAGGCGTCGGGTTCGGTTCGGCGAAGGCAAAATGATCGATCTTCCGCGGGCTTTTGTCTAAAATGGCGATCGCCCTAATGAAGAGTCACATTTCATGTTTAACTCTAACCACCTGCTTTATATTGCAGGCATTTCTCTTTTTTTCCTCCGTGTCGGTTTACAGCGTGGAAAAAGCTAAGTTCTCCCCGCATACCTTTACGCTTCCCGATGGTTATGTCTTGAAGCGTGTTGCCGCTCCGCCCTTGGTGAAGCGTCCCATCCACATGTATTTCGACGTGGATGGCTCTCTTTATGTCACGGATAGCTCGGGGAATACGGATAAGGCCCCGAAACAACTCAAGAACCCAAGACATCGCATATTGAGGTTGGTCGACCGGGACGATGATGGGGTATTTGATCATTCGACCGTCTTTGCCGATAACGTGCCGTTCCCGGAAGGCATCCTCGTGCATCAGGGCGCGGTTTATGTGGGGGCTCCTCCACACATCTGGAAACTTCGCGATACGAACGGCGATCACAAGGCCGATGAGCGGACGATTTGGTTTGACGGTGGATCAATCGAAGGTTGCGGCAATGATATGCACGGGCCCTACCTCGGCCCGGACGGATATTTCTACTGGTGCAAGGGAGCCTTTGCACCGCAGAGCCATATGCTTGGTAATGGGAGGACGTTCAAGTCGAGTGCCGCCCATATCTATCGCGCCAGACCTGATGGCAGTCGACTCGAAGTGGTCATCACCGGGGGAATGAACAACCCTGTTGGGCTGGCCTTTAGTGACGGCGGGGAGCGCTTTTTGAGCGGCACCTTCTTTGATTTGTCCAAACCCGGCAGGCGCGATGGTATTTTACACGCGGTGTATGGCGGAATGTATGGCAGGAAAAACCCTCGTGTTCTCTCACCGCACCCAAGTTCGGGAGGTTTGTTGCCAATTCTTACCCAAATGGGCCCCTCGGCTTCCTCGGGAATCGTGATGCCCAAGAGTGATGCGCTCGGTATGAGGGGCGATCTGCTCTGCTCCGATTTCAACCTGCGCCGCCTTTCCAGACATAGGCTGTCTCGATCCGGATCAACCTATTCGGCTGAGACGAGCACTTTTCTTGAGAGCGATCAGACTGACTTTCATCCCACCGACGTAATCGAGGATGCGGATGGAAGCCTGCTGGTGGCCGATACCGGCAGTTGGTACATGATCTGTTGCCCGACCTCCAAGGTTGCCAAGCCCGACGTTCTCGGGGCGATCTACCGGGTTCAACGGAAGAACGCAGCCTCTCCCGAGGATCCCCGCGGCTTGGAACTGGATTGGACGAAGCCTCAAGTCAATTGGCTGACCGATGACCGGCCCACTGTGGTCAAGCGGGCCATTGAAGCTCTTGCCAATAAGGCAAACATCGAGGAATTGAGAGCGGCCAAAGCTCGTATTCCCGCTCTCTGGGCACTCCATCGCATTCCAGGAAAGGAGGCCCGAACCGCGGTTCGGGATTTTCTCAGGAACGAAAGTTCGGATGCCCGCTCTGCGGCCATTCACAGCGTGGGGCTTTGGCGTGATTCGGCGGCGATGGTACCATTGATCCAACTCCTGGCTTCCGATGATGTCCTGCTCCGTCGATTGGCTGCTATGGCCTTGGGTAGAATAGGCGATCGCAGGGCTATTGAACCTTTGCTCGCCGCTGGCTTGGAAAAAATGGATCCATTTTTGAATCACGCCATCATCTATGCCCTGTATGAGCTAGGGGATGAAAAGAATCTTCCCGGTGATCATCCGATGACTAAACACGTTGGGCTCATGCATCAGGTCGCCAAGCGTAACCCCTCCCCGCACCTCATGCCTAAAATTCAACTGGCTGATGCTGTGAAACCGGATCCAGCTAGGGAGGCCCGCCAAGCCAAACGCCTCGATCAGCTTGCCGGTTTCCTGTCCAAGGGAGATCCCATTCGAGGCGAAAAGCTTTTCCATGATGCAGCCAAGTCCTTGTGCATCACCTGCCACATCAAGGGGGACAAGGGGGTGGATTTTGGGCCGGACCTTACCCGGATTGGTGCCATACGCAGTGAACGGGATTTGCTTGAGGCAATCGTGTATCCCAGTTCCACCATCGCCCGTTACTACGAGCTCTTAATGGTGCAGAAAAGAAACGGTGAAGCAGCAGGCCTGTTGCGTAGGGATACTCTCGACCAAATCGTCCTCGGGCCGGCCCCGAGGGTGGAAAAATCTATCCCAATAAAGGAAATCAAGGGAGCAAAGTATTCCAATGTCTCCCTGATGCCCGAGGTGTTCGACAAGCTCTTGAAACCTGAGCAAATCGCCGATCTGGTCGCCTTTTTGAAAGAGGCAAAAGGGCCGAGTGCATCAGTTCCGGCCGATGACATGCCGCCTCATGATTCGATTGACCTGCCCGGACTGCATGCCTACGCCCAAAAGAGTATTGCTGGGGGGGAGGAGATTGAACTGCGCGTTAGCAGTGCCGTTCCCTATGACTTGTCCATCGTGCAGTTGGGCCCGGACCCGGAGAACCGGGGCAAGGATCCGGTTCTCAAGACCTTTCGCGTAGAAAAACCTAGTATCCAGCCTATTCATCCGGGCTCCTACCTTCACGTGTCTAAAGCGCTGCCGGTCAAGAGACGCCTAGCGCAGTTGACCTTGGAATGCTGGATTCGCCCGTTCAAGTTGACCGGTTGGCAGGGGTTGGTTACCCAGCATGATTACCCGGAACGTTGTGGAGTTGGGTTGTTCCTTAGCGAGGGGACCATCGTCTTCGGGACCGGGGCAGGAGGCGCCTTCGATGCGGCCTCCTTTCAGCAAACGAAGCCCGGGTTGGTCAAGACCCAGCAATGGCAACACCTTGTCGGCACTTGGGACGGGAAGAAAAAGCGCATCTTCCTCGATGGCAAACTTGTGGACGAGGTGGCCTTTTCCGGCACGGTGCGCCCGGGCGAGACCGCGCTTCGCATCGGTGCCTATGGCCAAGAGGGCAAGGCCGTGAACTTCTTCAACGGTGACCTCGCGATGTGCGCCATCTACGATCGGGCTTTGAATGGAGAGCAAGTAAGCAAACGCTTTGCCGATCGCGGATTGACCGTTCCCAAGAATGACCGTCTGCTGGCCTGCTGGCCGTTCGCCGAGGAACGCGGCACACAGGTCGCCGATATAAGTGACTTCGGGAGGGCTGGCCGGATCATCAACCGGGGGACCTGGATGATCGGCGGTCCAAGTTTTAATGCCGCGGCGATCGATCGACACGATTCGGCCTACGATCCGACCAAGGATGCCAAACGCGGTCACGGGCTTCGTCTGGCTGCAGACGAAATCTACAATGCCCGCTGGAAGGTCAGCCATCGCTTCCGTGTTCCCGCGGGTTCCAAGTCGGGCGTTTACGCCGGGCGCTTCGATTTCAAGTTGAACGGCAAGCCGATGCGCTACCATGTTTCCTTCATCGTGCGGCGCCCTGAGTCCAAGCCGAAGGCACCCCTGCTGGTGCTCGTTTCGTCGAACACCTGGCTGGCCTACAATTCGACTCCGTTCCCGGTCAACCATGGGCCGAGCTTGATCAACATGGGTACAGGCGGTCTGGGAAACAGTCACCCGAAAGCTCCCAGATATAGCTGCTACAGTGATCATCACAACGGCCAGCCGACTTACAAGATTGGCATGAAAGTGCCCTGGCCGGCCGCCGGTCCCAACAAGACCTACATCGGTGGCGGATATAGTCATTTGCTCCGTGGTGAGCGTTTCCTGCATCTTTGGCTGGATAAATACGGATACGAGTATGACGTCATCACCGATCACGATCTGGACCGGAATCCCGACCTATTAAAAGGATACAAGGCGGTCCTGATTAACGGACATAGCGAGTACTGGTCGGCCCGCGCCTACAATGGTCTGGATAATTACCTGAAGGCCGGCGGTGCGGCCGTGGTCATGTCCGGCAACACCATGTTCTGGCGGGTAAGCTTTGATGAGAGCGGCGAGGTCATGGAGTGTCGCAAGTTTGGAAAGGGTATAGGTGGCCGTAATTTGGCCAAGGTGGGCGAGCTTTATCATAGCCATGACTTCAAGCGCGGCAGCCTGATGCGTTTTTGCGGATACCCCGCATGGAAACTGGTTGGGTTGGAATGCATCGGGTGGGCCGGAGGGAACTTTGCCAGCTATCAGGTCGACCAGTCCGATCACTTCCTTTTCAACAAGCCCCACAAGATCGAGCTAAAAAAGGGAGATCTCTTTGGTTTTGTCAACAAGAGCATCGGTGCAGTCGGTCACGAGTTCGACGTACGTCTCTCGACCCTGTTGCGGGCAACCAAGAACCCCATGCTAAAGGGGTTGGTTGAACCGAAGGGCATCGTCACCATTGCCAGTAGTCAGAGCAAGCGCAACATCCTCGATTTCAATGCTGAAGGGCATAGGCCTAGGGCAGGGGGCGAACAGACGATTGCCGAGATTATTTATTGGGAACGGCCTGAGGGTGGACGGGTTTTTCATACCGGATCGATCGCAACCGCCTGGGCCATGTATCACGACGAATCCTTAGGCAAACTGGTCCGGAATGTTTTGCATCACTTCAAAGTGGCGCCAAAGAAACAACCATGAACTTCAACCTCTCAGCTAATATGAACAACAAAAAGCGAGGCAACGAATCAAACGAAAACCAGAGTGTAGTGAATCGTCGCGATCTACTAAAAGGCGCAGCAGTCGCTGGCTTAGGTATTGCGGCCGGAGCATACGGAGGGCCCAAAAAAACAGGGAAACCCTCTAAGTCACCGAAGAGTGATTTGATACAGCACGAAAACGCCAAGCCCGGCACGCGTGACTGGATGCTCACAAATACGCGTCAACTCCCCGGCAAGATCAACAAGATCCTGCCCAATGGCCGTTGCCCCTGGATCGAAGGGTATTGCTCCGCCAACAGTGTGCGGGCCGGCGAAAAACTGCAGATCATGGTAAGCACTAACCCTGCCTCTGCCTTCAAGCTGGAGATCTTTCGCACCGGCTACTACAACGGCGCCGGCGGTCGTCTCATGCGGACGTTTGAATCTATCCAAGGCAAAATTCAGCCCGATCCTCCCGTGGGCGAAAACTATGTTCGTGAATGCAATTGGGAGCCCTCCGTTGAATTCGAGATTCCGGAGGATTGGCTCAGTGGCGTCTATCTCGGTAAACTCACTGCAGAGAAGGAGAACCTTCAGAGCTACGTCATCTTCATCGTCCGCGATGACCGGCAATGCGACTTTCTCTTTCAATGCAGCGACCTGACCTGGTCAGCCTACAACCGCTGGCCGGCTGACTACTCCATCTACACACCCCATGAGAAGGGCTTCTCCACCACTGGTGTGCCGAGCGGAACAGTAAGCTTCGACCGGCCCTACGGATTGTTCACTCACCCCGTCAACAGGATGAAGAAGTCGGGCGGCTCTGGTGAGTACCTGCCCTGGGAATTTCCCTTGGCCTTCTGGATGGAGCAGCACGGTTACGACGTCTCCTACATCTCCAACATCGACACCCATGCGAATCCCAAGGGGCTGCTGCGGGCCAAGGGATTCATCTCGGTCGGGCACGATGAGTATTGGACGAAGGACATGTACAAGAATGTACTTCAAGCCCGAGACCAAGGAGTCAGCCTTGCCTTCTTTGGTGGCAATTCCGTTCTCTGTGTCGTTCCCCTTTTGCCTTCGGACAACGGGATGCCTAACCGATCTGCGCGGCGCGAAGGTTGGTTTATGCCGGTGCCAGATGAAATTCCCGAAGCGGTAAAACGAAGGCTACTCAACCGTCGAGAATCTGAACTGAACATGGGACCGGATGGCGCCCAGTTGATGGGAGGACGGCTGGACAAAGATCAAGAGACCGGACGCGGCATGGGGAGTGGCGATTGGACCTGTGCGATGCCCGAGCACTGGCTTTTTGAGGGCACGGGAATGAAGAAGGGAGATTCCATCAAAGGTCTTCTTGGTTGGGAATGGCATGGAGCCCCTGCCATGGACCTGCCCGGCATGAACATCGTCGCGAGAGGCGATGCCACCATCCACGGAAAGACCGTGGGCCAATACAGCGCCACCCTCTACGATGGCCCTAAAGACAATGTCGTCTTTAATGCTGCCACGATCTGGTGGGCCAATGGCTTGTCCAGCCCTCCGGGGCATAAGAACCCCTCCCGGCACGGCGTCACCCAACAAGGCCCCGACAAACGCGCGCAGCAAATTACCGCCAACCTGTTTCAACGAATCATCTCGTGAAGTATTTGACTCTTGTAAAAACAAAGATACTCGTTCTGTCAGTTTTGCTGTTTTGCGTAATGGGCGCCAACAGCGAAGGAAAGGACGCCGCCCGCAAGAAGGGAAAACCGAACGTATTGTTCATCGCCATCGATGATCTGAATGACTGGACGGGCATGTTGAAGGGCAACCCTCAGGCCAGGACGCCGCACATGGATAAACTGGCTTCCAAGGGGATGGTTTTTACCAATGCCCATTGCGCGGCGCCCGCCTGCGGTCCTTCACGGTCTGCCATCATGAGCGGAATCAGGCCTTCGACTTCGGGCAATTACATCAACAAGAGTTCCCTGATCCACAACCCGATCCTGAACAACTCGGTTTTGCTGCCTGAGTTTTTCGGGCGGAATGGCTACTACGTTTGTGGCGCCGGAAAACTTTTTCACGGTTACCATTTCAATAATGAAGTAAAGGGTCGGGGCTTTGATGAGTATTACCCGAGCAAAACGCAGGACCTTCCTTCCTTCGCGGGACTCAAATTTGCATCCAAGTTGCCCCTGAACGGGTGGGCAAGGCAGGCGGATTGGGGACCATGCCTCCCGGGCGTAACGGTGGACGACCATCCCGATGGCAAGACCGCCAACTGGGCGACGAAGAAACTGCTTGGAGGAAATCTGAAAGAACCGTTCTTTCTGGGAGCCGGGATCTTTATGCCGCATCTGCCCAACTACGCGCCTCAGGAGTATTTCGACCGATTCCCTCTGAAGGACATCAAGCTTCCGGAAGGTTTCCGGGAAGATGACCTGAATGATGTGCCCGCGGCTCATGCCAAGATGGCCCACAATCCTTGGTTGAAGAGAATCAGGGCAATGAATCAATGGAAGCCGGCGATCCAGGCCTACCTAGCGTGCACCTCCATGGTGGATGACCTCATTGGCCAGATCGTCGAGGCGCTTGAGAAATCCAAGTATGCCGACAACACGATTATCGTGCTGTGGAGCGACCACGGCTTTCAGCTAGGTGAAAAAGGGCGTTGGGGAAAGTACTCTCTCTGGGAGCGGGCCACGCGAGTTAATCTCCTCTGGGTGGTGCCAGGGGTGACGAAGCCTGGAACAGTTACCGACAAGCCGGTGAACCTGTTGGATATTTATCCGACCCTCGCCACCCTGACCGGACTCAAGCCGCCTAAAAAACAACTGGAAGGAAACGATCTCACCGTATTGATGAAAAGCCCAAAGGCTACTTGGGATAAGACCTCACTGACTATTTTTGGCCATAAGAACTATGGCATTCGATCCGAACGGTACAGGTACATAGTTTACGCTGACGGAACAGAAGAGTTGTATGATCACCAGAAAGACAAGTGGGAATGGCGCAACCTCGCGGATAATCCTGAATATGCCAAAGTGAAAAAGGACATGCGCAAGGGGATTCCTGCTCATCATGAGCCACCAGGCCTCACGTACACCCCTCCCGGACGCAAACGAAAGATCCGATAGATAATATGAAAGAGTCACGAAGTTTCCAGCGCGGCATCCGTCACCGCGATATGATTAAAGGAACGGCCTCTGCTGGGCTTTTGTCTAAAATGACCATCGCCTCAATGAATGGATTCTTCAGCTTATTGACCGTATTTTATTTTGCGGTAGTTATACCGATTCAAGCGGCGGAGAAGCGACTGCCTCTCAAGGGTGAAGTGTTCCTCATTCAGGAGCATACTGCGTTCCTGATTCTGCCCGACAAACCCAAGGCGGGAAAACCGATCCCATGGGTTTGGTATGCCCCGACCTTGCGCGGACTACCGGCGGATTCAGAGAAATGGATGTTCGAGCGATTCCTTAAGGCGGGCATCGCCATTGCCGGCGTGGATGTGGGCGAATCCTACGGTAGCCCGAAAGGAAGAGCCTTTTACTCCGCACTGCATGAACACTTGGTTAAGAAACGTGGGCTAGACAAACAGGCCTGCCTTTTGGCCCGCAGCCGTGGAGGCCTCATGCTCTACTGCTGGGCAGCGGAAAACCCGGACAAGGTTCGCTGCATCACCGGTATCTATCCGGTCTGCAACATCGCCAGTTACCCCGGCTTAAAACGTGCTTGCGGCGCGTATGGTTTAACCGCCGACCAACTCGGAGCTCAACTGACTAAACACAACCCCATCGACCGCTTGGAGTTGTTGGCCAAGGCTAAGGTCCCCATCTTTCACATTCACGGTGACAAGGACCGCGTGGTACCCTTGAATAAGAATTCTGATCTCATCAAGAAGCGATACGATAAACTGGGTGGCCCCATGACGTTGGAAGTCGTCAAGGGGCAGGGGCACAACATGTGGTTTGGCTGGTTTCAAAGCCAAAATCTAGTCGACTTTATGATCAAACATGCAACAAGTCGGGAGACCAAAAAATGAGAACACTACTTTCGGCCTTAATTCTTTCGGTAGCGGTGAATGCTGCTGAGGTTCAGAAGACAAACGAACAGTTTGTTGTGGCAAACGGTTTAGCTGTGCATTCGTTTGCAACTCAGGGGCAGCTTTCCAATCCGTCGAGTATCGATGTGGATGATCGCGGGCGGGTATGGGTGGCCGAGGCGTTCAACTATCGCAAGAAGACCCGCAAGGCGGGTGACCGTATTCTGATCCTTGAGGACAGCAGCGGCGATGGGCGAGCCGACAAGACAACAGTTTTTTACCAGAACCCGGATATTGATGGTGTGCACGGAGTCTGCGTGCTCGGAAACATGGCAATTGTTTCCGTGTCGGACAGGATTCTTTTGCTCACCGACACCGATGGCGATGACAAGGCGGACGCGAAGAAGGTGCTGTTCACAGGAAAAGTTTTGAGTCCGGTAAATGGCCAGCATGACCACGCAATACATGCCGTGATGTTTGGGCCCGATGGGCGACTTTATTTTAACTTCGGCAATTTAAACGCAGGGTTGTGGCGTGCGGATGGCACCTTGGTGAAGGATGTTTTTGGGAATCCCGTGGATAATAGTCGTAAGCCGTATCAGGAAGGCATGGTCATCCGGTGCGAGCTGGATGGCAGCAAGGTCGAAGTGCTTGGCCACAACTTCCGCAACAACTGGGAAGTGACGGTCGATTCTTTCGGCACCATGTGGCAGTCGGACAATGACAACGGGTCGAGTTCCTGCCGCGTTAACTTCGTGATGGAGTACGGCAACTATGGCTACCGCGATGAACGGACGGGAGCCGATTACCACAGTAAGCGCACCAACATGGAGGCCACCATGCAACGTCGCATGTGGCACCAGAATGACCCGGGTGTGATTCCGAACCTGCTTATCACCGGTTCAGGTGCACCGACCGGAATTTTAGTGTATGAAGGCGATCTATTGCCCGAACCATTCCGTGGGCAAATGATTCACGCTGAGCCTGGTCGCAACGTGGTGTGGGCGTTCCCCGCAAAGCAGGTCGGCGCCGGTTATTCCGCTTCCATTGTCGATATTGTCCGTAGCTCGGTAGGTCGCAACTATCGACCTTCGGATGTCTCCGTGGCCCCGGATGGATCGCTCTTTATCGCCGACTGGTTTGATCCGGTGGACTGCTGCCACCGCACCATCAATGACGCTGGCCGTATTTTCCGTGTGGCACCTCCAAAGCACGCCTACACGGTGCCTGCCTATGATTTCAAAACACCAGCAGGCACGGCAAAGGCATTGCGGAGCCCAAACTTGTCGGCGCGGTATAAAGCGTGGACGGCCTTGATTGGAATGCAGGAGCGCGCGCGCTCTTCATTGGAAACAATGGCGAGTTATGATAACCCGCGCTTCCGGGCCCGCGCCCTGTGGGCATTGGCCGCAATCAAGAATAGCGCCCCAAAAGCCATAGAGCTGGCATTGGGAGATGAGTCCGAAAACATTCGTGCGCTAGGGTTGCGCATCGCACGTCGTCATCAGTTGCCGGTTGAACCTGTCGTGAGGCAATTGGTGCGTGATAAGTCTGCCCTGGTTCGCCGCGAGTGTGCGGTCTCCCTGCATCGGATAACTTCTGCAGAATCCGTTCAACT
>JAOLZA010000060.1 GCA_028343615.1 Verrucomicrobiota bacterium | reverse complement strand
GGCGTTAAACAAGTGGATCGATCTGGTGATCGAATACGAATTGGGAAAGATTCGGGTCGTGGTTAACGGCAAGGGTAGAACTTACGAGCATGAAAAGGTCACCATCATAAACCCCAAAGCCAACGGAAAGCACAGATTTACCTTCAAGGGTGGACCTGAGTGTGAAATTATTTTCGACTCGGTCAGGATTTGGGAGTGTAATTAGCAGCAGCTTAATTTGAAAAAAGGTAATTGATCAAACTATGAGCACCAAACTACATCGCCGTCACTTTCTTCGTGGCACTGGAGCCCTTATCGCGTTACCGGCATTGGAATCTATCGGGTTCCGAATGTTTGCCTCGCCTACTCCTAAAGCAACGGATGGTGTTCCTAAGCGGGCGGTCTTCATGGGGATGGGTTTTGGAGTCACCAAGGAAACCTGGTATCCGGATTTAAAAGACACCGGAGCGGGTTACAAATTAACCGAAGGATTAGCGCCTTTGGCACGGCACAAAAAAGATTTCACCGTGTTGCAGGGTTGCTCCAACCAGTACAGCAATGAAGCTCACTGGGGTAGTACCTTTTGGTTAACCGGCGCCAATCGTTACTCCGTTCCCGGTCAGAACATGGCCAACAGCATTTCTGTGGACCAAGTGATTGCCCAGAATCTAGGGCGGGATACCCGCTTTGCTTCCATGCAGTTGGATAGTAGTGATGGCAGCGCCTCAGGCCATGGACCGGGCTTGTCCCTGGCTTGGGATCAACGCGGCAAACCTGTGGCAGGTATGAATGATCCGCTACAGGTTTTTCATAAACTGTTTTCGGCCGATGACCTCCCGTTGGCTCAAAGGCAGGCGGCTATTGCTGAGAAACGTAGTGTGTTGGATGCAGTGTTCACGGAGGCCAAGCGTGTACAGCGCGGGCTTACCAAAACCGACAACGATAAACTCGACGAATATTTCCAGGGTATTCGCGATATCGAAACCCGCCTCGGCAAGGACGAAGACTGGCTCGACGTGCCCAAGGCCAAGGCGCCCATGGCCGAGCCTGCGCCCGGGCTGAAGGGCAGAGACGAAATCGAGATCATGTACAATCTTATCGTGGCCGCCCTGCAAACCGACAGCACACGGGTGTTGACCTACCGCCTGCCTGGTCAGGAATTATTGAAGAGCATGGGCGTTACTCTGAGTGCTCATAACATCAGCCACTATTCTCCCGGCGAACGCATGGAGGCCTCCAAGGCGCGGGACAAGGCGCACGCTGAATTGCTGACCGGCCTGATCGATAAGCTCAAGGCGACCAAGGAAGCCGATGGATCGAGCCTATTCGATCACACCGCATTGGCCTTTGGTTCGAATATTAGTTCAATCCATTATCTCGACAACTGTCCAACCATACTTACCGGCGGTGGCGCCAACTTGAAATTAGGCCAACACCTTGCTTTGCCTAAAGACACACCGCTCTGCAACGTGTGGCTGACAATGCTGCAAGGTTTGGGCATTCAGACAGAGCGCCATGGTGATAGTTCTGGCGTGGTGAAGGAACTGCTGGCGTGAGGAAATTATCTCTCTCAACGGTAACAGTCTTTCTGGGGCTTGTTGGCCTTTCCGAGGCGGCGGACTTAGTGGTGGAGCTGCCGGCCAAGCATTTTGACCTAATCGAATCCTATTGTCTGGATTGTCACGATGGAGAAACGCAAAAGGGGAAGGTCAACCTCGAGGCGTTATCGTTCAAAGTGGACACCCTTGAGCAGGCAGGATTATGGCAGAAAGTGTTAGACGTCATGAATTCGGGTGAGATGCCGCCTGAAAATAAACGGCAACCGAAGAATGAGGAGAAGGCCGATTTCTTGGATGACCTAGCACAAACCATGGTGCTTGCCCGGAGGAAACTCTCTGATTCAGGCGGTAAGATTACCATGCGTAGGTTGAATCGCCGCGAATACCACAACACGATCGAATCGCTTATTGGCGTTAGCTTGAATGTTGAATCGCTACCTTCAGATGAAGGAACCGGCACTTTTGATACAGTGGGGGCTTCCCAGTTTATTTCCTCGGACCAGTTTGAGCAGTATTTGAGACTTGGCCGGACTGCGGTTGACGAGGCCTTCGTCCGCCACTCCACACGTGCAAAGCCCACCAAGGTTTTCCGGGTGGAACTTGAAAAATCCGTAAACCCGAGGAAATTGCAGATCATTAATAATTTGGAGGAAACATATCAGAGGAAATGGCTTCCATGGAAAGAAGGGGTCGACAAGGCCGCAAAAGCTCCAGAGAACCAACAGATTGTGGCCGAGCTTCGTAAAAAGCATCCCAATTATGATACCGATCCTGTCCTCAAGTATAAAATGGCTGGTCTTCTGAAAGGAGCCCCCGATCCTCGCGACTATGGCGGCAGCGATCCAATCAATGCCGTAGCCGCCTTGTACAGCCCCTACCGGCGATATCACAGCTACATGAAGCACTACGCCAAGCTTCCTCACAACAATCGGGGGGCCTACCTGCAACTTTCACGGGGGATTCAACGCTTTGACATTCACCCCGATCCGAAAGACGTTCCTTCAGGCACCTACAAGCTCAGGATCCGGGCCGGAGCGGTCAAAGGTTCCGATCCTTCCCGCCATTTCATCGAGATCGGTCATCCCCAAAATCTCAAAGGAACCTCACCCGGCTTCACCAAACTGCTCAGCATGCAACAGATATCCGGCACCATTGAGAATCCGGAGATCATTGAGGTCAATATTGAATTCGGGGAACGCACGCCGCGAGCAATCGGCATCCAGGAACGCCAGCCCAAGTCGGCAAAACTTGTCAGAGAAGAATTCGACCGCCACAAGCAGAAGAACGGGTACGGTACGCCGCCTGCGATTTGGGTCGATTGGATGGAGCTGGAAGGTCCGATCAAGGAGACCGCGGGGCAGACTTTTCGGGTTGAGCCTGAGACCACCGTCAACGTTCAGAGCGCGAAAAACATGAAGCAAATGGAGGAGACCTACGAACGCTACCTTGGCTGGAAGGCTGGAGTTGATAAGGCTACTCTCGCTCCGGAGAATCAGAAAGCGCTCGAGCAGATTCGCAAGAAGTACAAACTTACCGATCTGACTGATAATATCAGACTCTACCAAAACGCCAACCTCCTCAAAGGGGTGCCTGATCCTAAGAAGTTCGGTTTTAAAGATGCCAACGACGCATCTTTTTCCTATCGGGGTGGGTACGAGCGAAAGTATGCCTACCTCAAACACTATGCTGAACTTCCTTTGAGTGATCGCGGTACCTACCTGAAACTTGGTTGGGGAATCCAGCGAATTGATATTACTCCGCCCAAGGACAAACTTGTGCCCGGCACCTACAAACTCAGGATTCGGGCTGGTTCAGTGAAAGGCTCCGATCCAAAGAGACGTTTTATCCAGATTGGGCACCCGCAACGCCTCAACGGAATTATGGCTGGCTTTGAAGGCAAACCAATCAGCGGCCACCAGGTCAATGGCACGACAGAAAATCCGGAAATCATCGAAACTACTGTGAAAATCGGAGCGGACACGCCACGTGAATTCGGTATTCAGGAACGCCAACCTGAAGACAGAAATTTACATCGCAAAGAGTTCTTCCGTATCAAGAAGGAGAATGGCTATGGTTTCCCTCCGGCGGTTTGGGTCGATTGGATCGAACTGGAAGGCCCGATTCAGAAGCAGCAAGTGCCGGAATCAGTAGTCACGAGAGTTGAACCTGAGAAGACCATTAATCCGGCCAATGAGGAATTCATCAAGCGGACCAAAGAACGGCAGGAGCGTTTTAAACAGTGGAAAAAAGGAGTGGATGAGGCCGCCAAGACTCCCGAGAACCAGGCAATCATTGCCAAGATTCGAAAGACCGACCGCCTGATCGATCATCCTAATCGTTTTTATACTTATGCCGATCGTTTAAAGGGCACTCCCAACCCCAAGGACTTCGGGTTTATCGATTCGAATAAAGCAGCAGCCTTCGATCCTTCGAGATCCAAAAATCTTGCTCTGCATGAACATTACGCGAGCCTCCCTCATCGGGATACCGGCACCTACCTTAAACTGACTCTCGGAACCGGACGGGTAATCGTTGCGCCAAAAAAGATGCCTGTGGGCAGCTATGTTTTGCGGGTTCGTGTTGGCACGGTGAAGGGCACTCCGGCCGCGCGCCGTTTCATCGAGATCGGTCACCCGCAGCGGGTTATCGCTTCGAGGGACTGGGGATTAGAGGGACGATCGATCAGCGCGCATCAAGTCACCGGAACCATCGAGGAGCCGCAGATCATTGAGATTCCCATTGAGGTGAGTTCGGATACGAATCGGGAATTTGCCGTGCAAGAAAAGCAGCCTAACACCGGAAATTTGAAAGTACTCTGGGACGAGCATAACAAACTCAAGAAAGAGAACGGCTACGGTCATCCGCCGGCGATCTGGGTCGACTGGGTTGAACTGGAAGGGCCGCTGTCCAAAGCAGGCACTAAGGCCGGGCTGGCTCGAATTCTCACCGAGAATCTAACAGGTTCCATAGAATCCGAATCGGAACGGGCTCGAAAAATCCTTTCGGAATTTTCCCTAACCGCTTTTCGCCAGGTTAAACCAGCACCAAAATTCATCGATCAATTGTTGGCCTTGTTCAAAACCCGACGAACTGCTGGTGAACCTTTCGAAGTGGCTATTCGCACACCCCTTAGTGTGATTCTTGCCTCTCCCGGTTTCCTTTACCTGCACGAACCAAGTTCTGAAAAGCAACGCCGCACCTTAACTGATCGCGAACTGGCCGTGCGGCTGGCTTATTTCCTATGGAGCGCCCCGCCCGATGCAGAACTGCTTGCCCTTGCAGAAAAAAATGCCCTCCACAAACCTGCAACGCTGCGCCAACAAGTGAATCGCCTACTAGCCGATCCGCGTTCCGATGAGTTCGTTTCCGGCTTTGTGCATCAGTGGCTGCACATGGAGCGATTGGACTTCTTTCAGTTCGATACTAAGCTTCATCGGGAATTCGACGAGAGCGTTCGTGCCTCTGCCCGTAGGGAGGTTTATGAATCCTTCGCTCATCTCTTGCGTGATCCTGAGTCTGGTCGCCTCGGTAAACTCCTGAAAAGCGACTACGTTTTTATCAATGGTCTGTTGGCCAACTATTACGGTATCGAAGGAGTCACGGGAGAAGAATTCCGTAAAGTAAAACTGCCGGTCGATTCTCCACGTGGTGGGTTGCTCGGCACCGCTGCTATTCACGCTATGGGTAGTGACGGCGTTGAGAGTAGTCCCGTTGAACGCGGCGCTTGGGTGTTGCGATATCTATTGAATGATCCGTCGCCTCCTGCGCCGCCTAATGTGCCGCAACTCTCACGTCTAGCCGACAAACCGCTCACCGTCCGCGAAAAGCTGTCCGCCCATCAGGAGGAAGCCCAGTGCGCCAGTTGCCATCGCAAGATTGATCCCATTGGATTTGGTCTTGAGAACTTTGACGCTGCGGGTAAATGGCGGACGACCGGAGTCAACCGGACTAAAGCTGGAAGGAATTGGAAGACAAACAAGACTTGGGAAATCGACGCCTCCGGAGCCTTCCACAAAGGCCCGGCCTTCGCCGATTATTTCGAATTGCGCGATCGAGTTGCTGAACGCGAACCAGACTTCGCCCGCGGCTTCACCGAAGCTCTGGTCAGCTACTCCCTCGGCCGCCCCTTCGGCTTCACCGACGAAGGCTTGGCATTGGAGATTTTGGAAACGGCTAGGAAAGAGCAATACTCAGTTAGCGAATTTGTTCATGCTTTGGTGCAGAGTAAGACCTTCATAACCAAATAATTCTCCTCAACTCGTTACATTAGAAACCTCCATCTGTACGTCATTAACTAATTAGAAACGCGAACCATCGCACCCAACCTCATGCCTCGGCGGGTGATGCGGACGGTTCGGCAATTAACACCTCCACATGAAGAAACTTACCTCGATTATCATTTTTTTACTGACCTTAGCCTCCCTCGATGCTGAGCGAGTTTACAGCAACGATCCCCCAAAAGGTAAAGTCTACGTCTATAAAGAAGTGGATGGCATGACCCGGGAGATGGAAATTTTTTTCCCGAAAGATCATGACTCATCCAAGAAGTCCGTCCCGGGAGTCATTATGTTTCATGGTGGCGGTTGGGGTAGCGGCTCCCGCGTAATGTTCAGCTATCAGTGTAACTATTTTGCAAGTCGTGGGCTGGTGGCTGCGACCGTGACCTACAAGCTTGCTGAGAAAGCCGTCGCGAACAAGACCAAAGGTACGGAATCTCGAAAGCGGGTCTGCATCACCGACGCCAAAAGCGCCATTCGCTGGTATAAGCAGAATGCGGATGAACTTGGCATTGATCCCAAGCGTATTATTGCAGGTGGGGGCTCAGCTGGCGGTCATATCAGCTTGCTGGCAACAACCAATCCCGGATTGAACGATCCCGGAGACCCCAAGGAGTACGACGCAACTGTCGCTGCCTACCTATTGTTCAATCCCGCACTTAGTGCCGGTGACGCTAAGGACCCGCAAGTCGACTTCTTGCGACACCTCAAGGCTGATTTTCCACCGGCAATCGTATTTTTCGGGAGTGAGGACAATTGGATGAAAAAAGGGTGGGTTCCCGCCTCTGAAAAAATGAAGTCGCTAGGCATCAAGTCGACGGACTTAAGGATTGCCGAGGGGATGGGGCACGCTTTTTTCAACAGACAGCCTTGGGCGGATATTACCCTTATCGCAGCGGACAAGTTTCTGAAAGAGCATGATTTCATCGAGGGGGAACCCACCTTGGCAATGCCTAAATCCGGGGAGCAACTCAAAGACGCGAACAAGACGGGGAACTCTACACACTGATTTGCATGAGTTGCCTCAAAGGTTTCCATCGGAGATATTTGATATGATGAGGAAAGTAATTTGCAAAATTATTACTGGAATACTGTTGGCAGTTGCTTCGGCTTTCGTAACTGCCCTACATGCGCAAACCGAGGAGGAAAGCGTTCGGGTAATGTCCTACAACATACACCGTGGCGGGGTTGTAATGCTGAAGCAACCGTTGTCTCAAACGGCCAAAGCGATACAGTTGGCCAAGGCTGACATTGTCGGCATTCAGGAAACGAGGTCACCGCGGGGTGACAAATTGGAGGAGCTTGCCAAGTTGCTTGGTTGGAACCATGACATGGGGAAGGGTTCTCAAATTTTAACCCGTCATGAAATACTCGAATCACTCAACAGTGGCGTTAAGATAAAACTGGATTCAGGCAAGGAAGCTTACGTCTTTAACCTCCACCTGCCTTCCCATCCCTACCAGCCGTATCAGCTTCTGGGCATCCGTCCAAAGTGGCACAAGCACACAAATGATATCACATTCATCAAGACCGAGGCCGAGGCAATTGAATGGGCAAAAAAGGCTCGCGGCCGCGAGCTCTCCAAGCTCCTTAGGCTAATAAGGTCCATACCCGACAAACAGGCTCCCATTTTCGTGGTGGGCGATTTCAACGAGCCCTCCCACCTGGACTGGACGGAGAGAGCGGCCAAGGCAGCTCGCCACCCGATCAAAGTGGAGTATCCCAATTCATTGGCGATGATAAAAGCTGGCTTTACCGATGCCTATCGCGCGATCTATCACGACGAGATGAAGCACCCGGGCTACACCTGGTCTTCCTTTTACAAGTTCGATGATCCCACGACTCACCATGACCGTATCGATTTCGTATACTTCAAAGGCAAAGGTATAAAACTGACCGAAGTAAAGATCGTGGGCGAAAACCAGAAAGATGCAGATATCGTTATTTCTCCCTATCCGTCCGATCATCGTGCGGTGGTGGCTAATTTTAAGCTAACCAAATAAACAAAACGAAAATCGGGAGTGCATTGTCCATCATTGTGGCTTCTTTGTGAGGCAGAGGGAACCCCGGATGGGTGCATACGAATCCCAGAATGTGAGCTGTTGCCAAAGCCAAACAATATAGCGTCAGCGAATTCATCAGGACGCTTGTCAGTTCAGAAAAGTTTAGGAGAAAATAGGGACATTGGATCACTATTTAAAGAAACAACTTGTCTCTATTGATTGTCATCCCCTCAAGATTCTATCATAGTTCGCAAGTACCGCTTTCCTCGGGATATCGAGAAACCAAAATGAAAAAATTCATCATCACCTTTTGTTTCCTGTTGGCTTGCTCTGCGCAGGCTGCCAAGCAACCCAACATCGTCTTTTTCTTTGCTGACGATCAGACTTCAAGCTCGCTCGCTTGTTATGGTCATCCCTTAGCCAAGACACCCAATATTGATCGTCTGGCTGCCAGAGGCACGAGGTTCTCTAATTCCTACGTGAGCCAGGCCATTTGTTGGGTCAGCCGGACTACCATCCTAACCGGGCTTACCGGACGCAGTTATGGCACGCCAGGCAGGCATGATGCCGCCCGCCCTGATGCGGTCAGGGAACTCTATGTGGACTACCTTCGTAAAGCTGGTTACCGGACCGGTTTTGCCGGTAAATGGCATGCTAAGATGCCCAAGGGATGGAATCCTACCGATCACTTTGATGTCTTTCAAAAGATCGGTCGCAACCCTTTCTATAAGAAACAACCTGATGGTTCTCTGCGTCATGAGACTGAGTTGATTGTCGATCGTGGGATTGAGTTCCTCGAGAACCAACCAAAGGACAAACCCTTTGCCCTTAACATGTGGTTTAATGCCTGCCATGCCGAGGATGGGGATCGTCGACCGGGTATCGGGCATTTCCCCTGGCCACGGGCAGCCGATGACTTGTACGTGGAGGATGAGATTGCTCCACCCCGATTGAATGATCCCAAGATATTCGAGAGCCAGCCGTATTTTCTTAAGACCACCATCAACCGCGAACGTTTCTTTTGGCGTTGGAACACAGAAACCAAGTACCGCACCAACATGCGGGCTTACCTACGGATGGTGAGCGGAATCGACAACGCCATTGGGCGCTTCATTAAGGTTCTTGAGGCAAAGGGCTTGGCCGACAATACCATCATCGTTTACACCGCCGATAATGGATATCATCTGGGTAATCGTGGGTTCGCGGGTAAGTGGTCTCATTACGAGGAGTCCCTGCGCGTTCCCATGATTATATGGGATCCCCGTGCGCCCAAGTCTGCTCGTGGGCAAGTGGTCGACTATTCGGCCCTTAACCTCGATCTTCCCTCCACCTTCCTTGACTGGGCCGGGGCCCCTGTGCCTGAGCGTTATCAGGGTCGCAGTCTCAAGTCCATTGTCTCCACCGGGAAGGCTGATAATTGGCGCAAACAAACTTTTCACGAGCACTTCGCAGTGCGTTCGCGTATTCCTGCCTTCGAAGGGTTGCGGACCGACCGCTACAAGTATGTTCGTTACGTTGACGAAGATAACTATGAGTTTCTACACGACCTGAAGGAGGATCCTGATGAATTAACCAACTTTGCCAAGAACCCCAAGTACACCAAGACGCTCAAGCAATTGCGTAAGCGAACCGACGAACGCGTCGCTGAACTGGGTGGCCCCCTGCAGCCGATGCAAGGGGACTTGTCTGTCTCTACACCTCCGCACCCTATAGCGGCTGCAACCGTAGCCAATCGCCCGGGAGCGAATGGTTTTTCCAACCTTATCGGTGGAGGAATGCGCAGTTGGGCGGGCGACTCAAAGTTTTGGTCACACAAGAATGGGGTTCTGACTGGCAAGACCGATGGCACGCTTAAGATGAACCACTTCATCACCTGGAAGGTTGCCACTGTTCGCAATTTCGATCTGAGGGTTAAGGTGCGTATCTCCAAGGGGGGTAATAGTGGAATTCAATATCGCAGTGCCCATGCGCCTGAGCTTGGGCTTGATGTAGTAACCGGTTATCAGTGCGATATTGTAGCCGATAAACCCCAATATAACGGTATGGTTTATGAGGAAAAGGGCCGGCGAATTCTCTCGCAGACCGGAGAGAAGGTGGTGGTTGATCCCAAGGGTGACCGTTGGGTGGTGGGAAATTTCGAGGTAAAGGAATTTGCTCCTGAGCAGTGGCATGAATACCGAATTTTGGTTGAGGGAAATCGTCATCGTCATTGGATTGATGGGCATCCCACCGGTGACCTTATCGATCTTGATGAAAAAGGCAGGGCACTGGATGGAGTGCTCGCCATGCAGGTACATAAGGGACCGCCCATGACAATTGAGTTCAAGGACATGCTTATTAAGCATCTGCCTGATGACCTGCCGCTTCTGCAGCTCAAGGATCATCCTATTCCCGCCGATGCCCGCGGCGCACGTCCTCAAGGTCGTCTACCCAAGGATTGGAAAGCCCGCATCTACGGGGAACGCTAAGTCGGTGAAACTAGTTATCTTAATCTTGTTGGGCCTTACCGGCGTCGCTCATGGGGCTCCTGGCATCTATTTGCGTCCGGTCTTTGAGAAATCGGCCAACGGAATTTTTGATCAAAATAAAGAAGTCCACTTTAGTTTCGAACTCAATAACCGGTTAAAGGATCCAGTTGAAATTAAAGTAGTATGGCAGGTGATGACCGATCAAAAGAAGTCGATCGGCAAATCGACTTCTTCGACGATAAAAATTCAAGTCGGCGAAAAGAGAGTGGCCAGCTACGCGGCTAAAATTCCGAGGCCGGGTTTTTATAAGGGCATCATCACGTGTTCTTGGGAAGGCGGTCGGTTAACTAAGACCGTTCAGGTAGGTTACGCCCCCGAGAAATTATTGCCGCCTTTAACCACAGAATCCGATTTCGCAAAGTTCTGGGATGAATCGCGTGCGAGGCTCAGGAAAGTGAATCCGCAGTATCGGCTCATTCATCAGCCTGAACTAAGCAAGGGCGAACTCAATGTGTATGAAGTTTCCATGCGTAGCTTCGGTAATATTCGTGTTAGGGGCTGGTATGAAGTGCCTAAGAGTAAAGGTCCCCATCCAGTGATTCTGCGCGTACCCGGTTATGGCGGGAATATGAAACCTATTGCCCGTTTCAATGATATGATTATCTTTTCCTTTAACCCGCGCGGTCACGGGAACAGTCAGGAGGATGTCAAGGGAAAACCCGGTAACTACTGGATCCGCGGACTGGATAACAAGGAAGGCTACTATTATCAGGGAGCCTATTTGGATTGCGTTCGCGCAGTAGATTTTCTGTGCTCGCGAAAAGAGGTGAACCCAGAACGGATTGCAGTAGCAGGCGGCAGTCAGGGCGGAGGGTTAAGTTTATCGACTGCCGCTTTGGATTCGCGCATCAGCCTTTGTGCACCGCACATTCCTTTCCTGACCAATTGGGATCTCTATTTTAAAACCTCGCACTGGCCGGAGATGGACAAATGGATTGAGGCGAAGGAGTCACGTACGTGGCAAAGTACGCTTAAAACCATGAGTTACTTTGATACCATGAATATGGCTCCGTGGATTGAGTGCCCGGTATTCATGGGGGTAGGACTGCAGGACGCGATCTGCCCGCCAGTCACATGCTTTGCGGTGTACAACCGGGTTAAAGGGAAAAAAGAGTACCGCGTTTATCCCCACGCCAAACATCATGTGGATAAGGCCCATCATCCATTGGTTTTCAATTGGATGCGAAAACATTTCGGGTTAAAACTAACTCAGTAAAAAATAAATTCCTTGAATGGGTTAACAAATTTTAATCCTGCTTTTAATCTCACCATGAATTATAAAGACGGATAGACCGATGTTTATCCTTCAAATGTAATTTGACAAGGGCGACTCGTGGGCCTAAATTTTTTCAGTCTAATGAATTCTCTTCACCGTATATTTTTATCTACCCTGCTTCTCGCTCTTTTTTCAGTTGGCGTGGCCAAGCCTCTCGATGTCTTCTTCGGGACGGGTGGGCGCGGAGCCGAGGGCATCTACCATGCCACCTTCAACCCGGCCAACGGGAGGTTTTCTCCCGCCAAGCTGGCGGCGAAGATCGGCTCGCCCGGTTTCCTCACATTGCATCCCAACGGCAAGATTCTTTATTCGGTAGGCCGCTGGGAGGGTGGAACGGGGGCCGTTGGTTACCAAGTCGCCGGTGGAGAGCTCAAGGAATTCACCCGCATGGCCTGCCCCGACGGTGGAGGCTGCCACATCGCTGTTCATCCTAGTGGAAAGTTTCTTCTTACCGCCCAGTACGGAGGTGGATCGGTTGCCCTCTTCCCGCTCGATTCGTCCGGTAAACTGGGTGAGCCCACCGTGACCGAACATGAAGGTGGATCGAAGGTTGTCGAGCGCAGGCAACAATCCCCCCATCCCCACTGGACAGGATTTTCCCCAGATGGAAAGTACGCCCTCGTGCCAGATCTCGGGCTCGACCAGATCGTGATCTACAGGGTCGACTCATCCAAGCCGGCCATCACGCCGCACGGTGTCGGTCAATCGGTGCCGGGTGGT
>JAOLZA010000006.1 GCA_028343615.1 Verrucomicrobiota bacterium | reverse complement strand
AGAGCTTGAGGAGGCCATGAAAACAGCGTCCAAGATCTCATCAGATTTCCGTGATGCAGCTGCCTATAAACACATATTTAAAGCCATGAGGCTCCAGTGCGAAGATCTTGACTTAGCAATTCGTGAATTCATTAAAGCAACGGAAATTAGCTCCGACTTGTCATTGGCTTGGCATAGATCTTGGTGAACACTTGCAGGATATGAATACTCTGGAATCAAAAGGTTACAAACAGGGCCTATTCGATAAGTTATTCGGGTAGATAAACTGGCAGCACTATTATCTTCCGTGCTCGAATAATCTTGGTTCGCATGAGTGAAAGGAGGTGAGCTCCAACAACTCACCCGCCTTGGGAAGTTTGGTTCCCGCCACTAAAAACAATTGCCCCTTGTCCTGCCACAGCCTACGCTACGCGCATGAAATCCACTCACTTGGTCCGGGCAGCTTTGGCTATTCTATTTGGCCAACTGGTTTCTCTGTTTCCTGTTCAGGCCGCTGAAATCCTGCCGCCGGGGCAACGGCCGAGGCCGCTGGGGTCCAACGCGCTCGTTGGCGCGCGGTTGGTGGTGAAACCGGGCACGGTGTTGGAGGATGGCACGCTGATCATCCGCAACGGACGCATCCAAGCCGTGCTGCCCAAAGGGCAATCGACCATTCCCGCTGACGCGCGCGTTTGGGATTTAAAAGGCAAAACCATTTACGCCGGTTTCATTGACCCCTATCTTTCGCTGGGTGATGAGAAGGGCAAGCCGGTTTCCAATCGCTGGACGGTCCCCATCGACGCTCGCGCGGGGGTGAGTTTTACCGGGGTGCCCACCACCAAAAGTGATATGGGCCGTAAAGGGCCCGGCCACGAAATAGCCGGCGTGCGCCCGGAGCACCGCGTGGCTGCACAGTTTTCGCCCGACGCCAAAGAGCTGGTCGCCCTGCGCGCGTTGGGCTTCACCGCCGCCAACGTGATTCCTACCGAGGGCATTTATCGCGGTACGGGCACGCTAGCATTGCTCGGCGATGGGAACCCCAACCAACTGGTTCTGCGGCCGGACACCGTGCAGCATCTTGCGTTTGCCAGCACCGCCAAACGCACGGAAGGCTACCCCAACTCGCTGATGGGTGTGATCGCGGTCATTCGCCAAACGGTTTTTGATGCGCGGCATTATTACGCGATGCAAGCGTGGCACAAAGCGCACCCAACCGATGCGCGCCCCGAATACAATCCCTCGCTCGAAGCCCTGCGCCCAGTGCTGGCGAAGACAGGCCAGCAGCACATCGTTATCGAGTCAGGCAGCGTGCTAATGCTAAACCGCGCGCAAGTGCTCGCTGCGGAGCTGGGCTTCAATCCTATCCTCGTCGCTACCGGCCAGGAATGGCGAAGACCGCAATTGATGAAACAAATCAAAGCACCCTTCATCGTGCCAGTGGTGTTCCCGGCGATCCCCGAGTTGCCCGAGGAAGATGATTGGAATCAAGTGTCACTCGACCAACTGCGAGGATGGGATTGGGCTCCGGAGATCCCCGCTATGCTCCAGCGCGACCATGCTATCGCCCTCACCACCCATGGCCTGAGCGATCGTAAGATGTTTCGCAAAAACATCGCGCGCGCCATCGAACGCGGCCTTAAGGAAGACGAAGCTCTCGCAGCGCTCACCACTGAACCGGCGCGAATGATGGGCGCTGAAAAACAAATCGGCACCATCGAAAAAGGCAAGCTCGCCAACTTAACCATTGTTGATGGAAGTGGTTGGTTTGACCCTGAAAATGAAATCGATTCTGTCTGGATTGAAGGTCGCCATTTCGCAAACGATAACCCCGCGCCTGAGAAATCTGACAATGATGGAAAGGATGGAAAGAAAAAGAAAGACTCCAAACCCGCTCCGCGCATTGCGCAATCACCTGACGCTTTTCGCGGGCCATTGCTCTCGCCGAAGAATGTGATTATACAAAACGCCACAATTTGGACGTGCGGACCGGAGGGCGTGATCACCAATGGCTCCATTCGCATCGCCAATGGTCGATTTGTTGAGGTGGGGCGCAATCTTAACCCACCGGAATCCTTCGACGGCATTGTGGTTAATGCGAAGGGGATGCACGTTACGCCCGGCCTCATCGATTGCCATAGCCACAGCATGATTCTCGGAGGCGTGAACGAAGGCACCCTGCCCTCCAGCGCAATGGTACGCATTGGGGATGTGGTCAATTCCGAGACAGAAAACATTTTCCGCCAACTCGCCGGCGGGCTTACGACCGCAAATCTGTTACACGGATCGGCTAATCCCATTGGCGGGCAAAACCAAGTGATCAAGCTTCGCCATGGCGCGCCGCCGGATGACATGAAATTTACCAAAGCTCCATCCGGCATCAAGTTTGCCCTTGGGGAAAACGTGAAGCAATCTAACTGGGGCGACGATAAAACCACGCGCTTTCCGCAAACGCGAATGGGCGTGAAGACGTTTTTCAACAATCGCTTCACCGCCGCTCGCCAATATCTTTCCGATCAACTGCGCGAGGACGTTGCGCCCATACGCCGCAATCTTGAACTCGAAGCCATCGGCGAAATCATCAACGGGAAGCGCCTTGTTCACTGCCATTCGTATCGGCAGGACGAGATGCTCATTTTTATGCGCACGATGGAACGCTTCGGAGTAAAGATTGGTACACTGCAACACGTATTAGAGGGGTATAAAATTGCTGATGAAATTGCCGCGCATGGTGCGGGTGCATCGGCCTTTAGCGATTGGTGGGCGTACAAATTTGAGGTGTATGACGCCATTCCTTACGCCGGTTCGTTAATGCATGCGCGCGGTGCGGTTGTGAGTTTCAATTCTGATTCGAGCGACCTCGCTCGCCGAATGAACCTCGAAGCCGCCAAGGCCGTGAAGTATGGTGGCACCAGCGAAGAAGCCGCGCTGAAGTTTGTGACGCTCAACCCCGCCAAACAACTCCACATCGATCAATGGGTCGGCTCACTCGAAATTGGCAAGGACGCAGACTTTGTCCTATGGAACGGTCACCCGCTCTCCACCCAAGCCCTCTGCGAACAAACGTGGATCGAAGGTAAACAATACTACGCCCGCTCCAAAGCCCCCGCCCGCGCCAAGGCACTTGCCGGCGAGCGCACGGCGCTTCTCGCAAAGGCCCGCAAGAAGGACGGAAAAGAAAACGCCGGTGTTGCTGCGCGTTCAGCTTTTTTTCTTCGCGCCCTCGAGAAGGCGCACGCACTTAACAACTGCTACGAATGCCGAAAAGTCAAACCGTGAACAAACTCATACTAATTCTATTCGCCGCCTCCACGCTCCAAGCGCAAGAGCAACCTCAAACAGTGCTTTATAAAGCAGCCGTCATTCACACGGCGGATAAGGGCACGATTGAAAACGCTCAAATGCTCGTCACCGACGGCATCATTCAAGCCATCGGCCAAAACCTCCGGGTAACGCGCCAGACAAAAGTGGTCGATCTAGGCAAGCTGCATCTGTACCCCGGACTCATCGCTGCCACCACGTCGCTGGGGCTCACAGAGATTAACGCCGTGCGCGCCACGCAAGACACCACCGAGGTGGGCGAGTTCACCCCCGACGTGGAGGCATGGGTTTCTGTTAACCCTGATTCGGAGCTGATCCCAGTCGCGCGAGCCAATGGATTCACTCACGCACTCGTCGCGCCAATGGGCGGCAGTATCACTGGCTCTTCTGGCCTCATTAAGCTGGCCGGTTGGGGCGTGGAGGATATGACTGTAAAACCCCATGCTGCTCTTCATCTTTGGTGGCCCGTGATGACACTCAACACGCGCCCCAAAGAAACCCTGCGTGACCCCGACAAACACAAATCGCCCAAGGAGCAAATTCGCTCTCGGGACAAAAAAATTAAAACGATTGATGATTTTTTTAATGAGGCCCAAGCGTACGCCCGTGCGCGCAAAGCCGGTGGTGCGGGCTTCAGGAAGGTTCCTGCGTGGGAAGGGATGCTCAGCGCCCTTTCGGGAAAACAACCGATAATGGTACATGCCAATGAGATCCGCCAAATCAAAACCGCGGTGGCGTGGGCCAAGCAGCGCAAATTCAAAATTTTACTCGCCGCCTCACGCGATGCGTGGCAAATCGCCGATCTGCTCGCCAAGGAAAAGGTGCCCGTGATTTTCGACAATGTCTTCACCCTGCCCCAACGCGACACCGACCCGCATGACATCCATTTCCGCGCTGCCGGCATACTTCATAAAGCCGGCGTGAAAATCGCTCACAGCGAAGCGATGGGTTCGTGGGGCGCATCCCGCGTGCGAAACATCGTCTACGCCGCCGCAAAGTCCATTGCCCACGGCCTGCCACGCGAAGCAGCCCTGCGCAGCCTCACCCTGCACCCCGCTCAAATGCTCAACGTGGCCGACCGCCTTGGCTCGCTCACCCCACAAAAGGAAGCCACCTTCATCGCGGTGGATGGCGACATTTTCGATATCCGCACCAACGTAAAACATATGTGGATCGACGGCGTAAAAGTCAGCCTACAAAGCCGCCACACCCGTCTCTACGAAAAATACAAAAACCGCCCAAAGCAATTTGGGCGACCAAAAAAATGAGCAGGAATAAATCCTGCCCATCGTGTTGGTTTTATTGTTAGGGGAAACTTAGCCCTTGGCTTCAGTGTAATTTCCGGCCACGGCGTCCCAGTTCACCACGCTCCAAAACGCCTTAAGATAATCAGGTCGGCGGTTTTGGTATTTCAAATAATAGGCATGCTCCCAAACATCACAGCCGAGAATGGGCGTGCGGTCTTCCATCAGCGGGGTGTCTTGGTTCGCCGTGCTGCAAACACATAAGGTGCCGTCGGGCTTGACGCAAAGCCAAGCCCAACCGCTTCCGAAACGTGTGGCGCCGGCGGCTTCGAATTTCTCCTTAAACGAATCCATTCCGCCGAGTTCCGCCTCGATGGCTTCAGCCAATGCGCCCGTGGGTTCTCCGCCACCGCCGGGCCCCATAATCTTCCAGAAAAGCGAATGGTTGGCGTGTCCGCCGCCGTGGTTGCGTACGGCACCACGAATCTCATCCGGCACTGATTCGAGATCACTCACAAGATCGTCGATGCTTTTGCCGGCAAGATCGTCGTGGCCTCCCAGCGCCGCATTGAGCTTGGCTATGTAAGTGGCGTGATGCTTGCCGTGATGGATTTCCATCGTCTGCGCATCGATGTGGGGTTCCAACGCGTCGTGCGCGTACGGGAGGTCGGGGAGTTCGTAAGACATATTTTTTGTTCGGCGGACGTTAGCAATCGTAAGGGTATCAGGCAAGCCCAACAAAGTTCTCAAGCATTTTCAGCCCCACTTTTTGGCTTTTTTCTGGATGAAATTGCGTGGCAAACACATTGTCGCGCCACGCCGCCGAGGCAAATGATTCGCCATAGGTCGTCCGCGTCGCCACGATAGATTGGTCTGTGGGCTTCGGGAAATAACTGTGCACGAAATAAAAATGGCTTCCCGATTCGATCCCCATCAGAATAGGGCACTCTGGCTTTTCAAACTCCACTTCGTTCCAGCCAATTTGCGGCACCTTAATTCCGTTCTCCGCAAACCGCACCACACTGCCATCGAAAACGCCTAAGCCCGCCGCGCATGAACTAAACTCCTCGCTCTTCTCGAACAACGCCTGATAGCCCACGCAAATCCCAAGGAATGGCTTGCCTGTTTGAATGAAGTCTTTTGCCGCGCCAAACAATTCCTGCTGTTGCATCGCGTTCACACAATCATCAAATGCCCCCACGCCCGGGAGCACAACTGAATCCGCGCGCGCCAATTCCTCCGGCGATGACACTAAAGCCACCTCCCCGCCGGCCGCCATTAACGCCTTCTGAACACTGCGGACATTACCCGCTCCATAATCCAGCAACGCAATCACCTAGAAAGTTGTAGCTTAGCCATTCGCTTCAGCCAATTCTTTTTCTGTTCGTAGGCGGAGCTGACCACATGCGGCATCGATGTCATGGCCTTTTTCGCGGCGGAGGGTGGTGAGAGTTCCATGGGACATCAACGCCTCGTGGAAAACATCTTGGACAGCGTCATCGGGGCGGCTCCATTCAAGGCCGTCAACATGGTTGTAAGGAATAAGATTTACTTTTGCACGAAGGCGGTGCGCAAGTTCGGCGAGCGGGGCAACTTGGTCGAGGACATCATTCACGCCGGCAATGAGAATGTACTCCAGCGTGACCTTGCCGCTTTTTGATTGTTGATATTCTTCGATAGCGGCAGTGAGTTCGCGCAAGGGATACTTGCGGTTGATCGGCATTATCCGATTGCGCACGGCATCAGTAGCGCCGTGGAGGCTGATGGCGAGGCGGTACTGGCGAGGCTGGGCAGCGAGTTTTTTAACTTGTGGCACGAGTCCGCTAGTGGAAATGGTAATTTTACGCGCGCCGATATTTGTACCCCAATCAGCATTGAGAATTTCGAGGGCGGCCATCAGGTTGGCGTAATTGGCTAATGGCTCACCCATTCCCATAATGACGAGGTTGTTGATGGCACGCTCCCCTCCCCTGCCCTGCAAACGTTCCACGGCGAGCACTTGGTCAATGATTTCGGCCGGCTCTAGGTTGCGCTTGAAGCCGTATAGTCCGCTAGCGCAAAAGGTGCAGCCGTACGCACAGCCGACTTGGGTGGAAACGCAAAGCGTATGGCGATCACTGGGCTCTCCGTATAGCGCGGGACTAGCGGGGATAAGCACACTTTCAACCAGTTGATGGTCGCGCAGTTTCCAGAGGAACTTTTGGGTGGCGTCCGCGTCGCCCTCTTTGCGAGCCAGCTCAATGGTGGAAAAGTCAAATGCCTCGCTGAGGCCGGCTTGGAGTGGCTTCGATAGATTGGACATCGCCGCCCAATCAGCGACAAAATGTTGGTGCACCCATTTGAGGATTTGGGTGGCGCGATACGGCTTCTCGCCACGTTCGTCCAGCCATGCGCCAAGGGCCTCGGGCGTTTGCGATGAAATGGGCCGGCTCACGTTAGTCTTCTAAATAATATTTGCGCGAATAATCCTGCACCATTCGCCAAGTGTTATATTTCGGCGTTACAGTCGCCATCGCGTGGCGCATTTTGCGAATCCACTGGCGCGGCAAGCCTGCAGCATCGCGATTATAAAAAGTGGGGATCACCTCCTCGGACAACACTCGAAACAAATTCTCACTATCAACTCGATCCTGTTCCTCGAGGTTATTCGGATGCGAATCATCGCCGATGGAGTACCCGTTATCTCCATCATAAATCTCGCGCCACCAACCGTCCATTATACTGCAATTAAGGCCGCCGTGTGCGGCGGTTTTCATGCCACTCGTGCCACTGGCTTCGAGTGGGCGGCGGGGATTGTTTAGCCACACATCGCAACCACCAACGAGCATTCTGCCAACTTGGATATCGTAATTTTCAATGAACACCAAGTGCCCCTGCAGCTCGCTGTGCTTGGCGAGGTGGACAATTTTTTGAATGAACCGCTTGCCGTCCTCATCGGCAGGATGTGCTTTACCAGCAAAGATGAATTGAACAGGCCGCTCGGCGTCTTTTGCGAGCTTCACAACTTTCTCGAAGTGATCGAAAATAAGTGGGGCGCGCTTGTATGTGGCAAAGCGGCGGGCGAAGCCGACAGTAAGCGTGTCAGCATCGAGAAGATGATCATAACTGATAAAGTCACCCTCTCGCGAAGGCGGCACATCAACGAGACGTCCGCGGGTGAAATCGATTAACTCGCGCCGCAAACGGTAGCGCAAGGCCCAAAGCTCCTCGTCGGAAATAAAATCTTTGTCCTCCACCTTCTCCCAGAATTTGGCGTCATTAATATGTTCGTAAAATTTCGGGCCATTGCCGAGACGCGGTTGCCAGAAATCGCGAGCGCTGCGGCTCATCCAGCCGAGTGTGTGAATGCCGTTAGTGATGTGGCCGATGGGCACATCACTAACGGGCACGTTAAATTTCTCCTGCCACATTTCGCGACTAACCGCGCCGTGAAGCTCGCTAACCCCATTGGCAGCGCGCGCGGCGTTGAGCGCGAGCACGGTCATGCAAAATTGCTCGGTTTCGTCGCCGGCATCCAAACGACCCATCGCCATCAATTCTTTGTGCGTGAGATCGAGCTGTTTCGCGAAGCGACTGAGCGAATAGTTCATCAGCTCCGGAGAGAAACGGTCGTGCCCCGCTGGCACTGGCGTGTGCGTGGTGAAAACACACTGATCACGCGTGGCGGTAAGTGCTTCATTAAAGCTGTCTCCGGTAGCCATTTTTTCGCGGATGAGTTCCAGTGCGAGAAATGCCGCATGGCCCTCGTTCATATGAAAAACACTGGGCTTTTCACCCAAGGCGCGCATGAGTTTTACGCCGCCGATGCCGAGAAGTATTTCCTGTTGTATGCGTGTGGTGGTGTCACCGCCGTACACTCGCAAAGTTAGATCACGATAATGAGCAGGGTTTTCGGGCAGATTGGTATCGAGAAGGTACAAAGGGCAGCGACCGACATTGATACGCCAGGCGCGGAAGCAGATGGTGTCTGTGGCGATGTCCACTGAGCAAGTGATAGGTTTGCCGTCGACATCGATTACGGCGTCCATCGGGAGATTGCGCGGATTAAGTTGGTTGTAATATTCGGCCTGCCAGTTGTCGTGGTTAATGGCTTGCTGGAAATAACCTTCTCGATAAAAAAGTGTGATGCCGCAAAAGTTAAGGCCGAGATCGCTGGCGCTTTTGATATGGTCACCCGCCAACACACCCAAGCCGCCTGCGGCGATAGGGAGCGTTTCGTGGAGGCCGAATTCCGCCGAGAAATATGTCACGCGCCGATTGTTCAGCTCGGGGACTTCTCGCGTCACCCAAGTGTCCTTGGCGTTCATGTAGCTCTCGAATTCCTCCAACACATCGGCCACGCGCTTCGCATAATCCGGCTCCAGCAAACGCATGCGCAATTCTGTGTTCGACACCTCCCTCAGGATCGCTACGGGATTGTGATACACATTCTGCCACGTACGCGGCGAAAGCTCGCCGAAGATGCCGCGCGCATCCTGATTCCACGTCCACCAAATATTACGCGCAAGTTTGTTCAGCGCGATGACTGTTTCAGGAATTTCCATCGACGGAATTGGTAGTGGCGACTGCCCTAAAAACCAAGCCGAATTTTGTCGCAAAATCCCAAAAAAACCGTCAATCTAATCAGCAACACGATGAAACGATTCTGCCTTCCCCTCATTTTATCCAGTGCTCTGGTGAGCATCCACGCGCAGGACGACCCTTTCAAGCCGGAGCCTTTGCCCCAGCCAGTCATCAAAGAAATCACGCCGGACATACTGCAAGTCGGCACAGTGAAACTAGTGAAAAAAGCGAAGGAAGTTCACATCCCGGTTACCATTGAAATGCACGAAGGGCCCATCGAATATCTCGTGGTCACCGGTCGCGGCAAGGTGCATGAGAGCCTGTTCGTCACCACCGCCGAGCCTCACCACGTTCAAGTAGCAATGCTGCTTCTTAACGCCAAAGGCAGCGTCGGCAAACTCATTTCTGATGATGCAAAAACCCCAATCCCCGGTCAGCCTGTTGATATTGAATTGCACTGGGAAGAGGACGGTAAAGGAAAGAAGGAGCGCATCGAACGGTTCGTACAGACCATACACCCAAAACTACAACCGGCAAAAAAGGGGCCGTTCATCTTCAATGGGTCCCGCGTGTTCGAGGGACAGTTTCTGGCGCAGCGCGATGGCTCTATCATTTCGCTCATCACCGACAACGCCGCCCAATTTAACAACCCCCGCCCCGGCCGCGATGATGACGAACTGTGGCGACCCCAACCCAAAGGACTTCCGGCGATTGACAGCAAAGCCACGGTGGTGATTCGCCTGTTAAAATTCTCCGCACAAAAAAACAAAGAGCCGCAAACGTCCAAGTTTGAAGAAGTGGAAAAACGTAACGCCAAAGGCGCCCGGGTCGGCTTGCTTGAAAAAGGTCTATGGTATAAGCGAGGAGGATCTGGGTCGTACACTGGCCGCGTGGTGGGGTATTACAAGAATAAACAGCTGGAATCCGAACGCTTTTACGAAAACGGAATTCAGGTTGGCGTAGAAACGCATTGGTACGATTCCGGCGTGAAACGCTGGGAGTTGATCTACAAAAATGGAAAGCTAATTTCTCAGCGCTCCTGGGATCCAGACGGCAATGAATCGAAATAACCATTTGAAATAAAATGAAAACTGCACTTACTCTTTTTGCTCTACTCATTCTCACGCCGCCGGCGCTGGCGCAGCGCGACATTTCGTTTATGAACGAGCTGCAACGTTCGGCTGACCGCGGCATTGCCTCTCTTAAGGCCAGCCAAAACCCGAGAGGGTGGTGGACGAGCCCGGAGCACCCGGCAGTGACGGCTCTCGCGCTCATCGCGTGGCAGGGTAATCCCAACAAACCGAAGCAGACTCCAAGGTGGATTGAGAAAGGCTACAATTTCATTCTCACCCACGTGCAGCCCGACGGCAGCATTTACGTACCCGGCAAAGGTTTGGCCAATTACAACACCTCTCTGTGCATGATGGCGTTACTGGCTGCGAACGATAAAAAGCACAACCCAGCCCTGCTCAAGGCCCGCGCGTTTTTAACCAAACAACAGTGGGACCTCGGCGAAGAAGGCAAAGAAGACCATCCGCTCGACGGCGGCGTGGGCTATGGCGGGCGCTATCCGCACAGCGATTTAAACAACACCCTTTCCTCGCTCGAAGCACTTTATTTCACTCGTCATCTCGTGAAGGATGCCCCGCCACAGGATGACCTCAACTGGAGGGCAGCCATCAGTTTCATTCAGAATTGCCAGAACCTACCCAGCCACAACAAGCAACCGTGGGCCAGTAGCGACCCCAAGCAAAAAGGAGGTATGGTTTATTTCCCTGGAAAAAGCATGGCCGGTGCCGTGAAAGATGAAAACGGCAAGACGGCACTGCGCAGTTACGGTAGCATTAGCTATGCTGGGATGATGAGCTACTCATACGCCCGCCTTAAGGCCGACGACCCGCGCGTGGTTGCGGTGCGCAAATGGCTCTTTGATAATTTCACACTGGAGGAAAACCCTGCGATGGGCGCCCAGGGGTTGTATTATTATTACTACCTCATGGCCAAGGCGCTTTCATTTTCCGGTGACCGAACCATCACCGTGAAGGGGGAGAAAGTAGATTGGCGCAAACTCTTGGCACTTAAGCTGATTGGATTGCAACAACAGGATGGCTCATGGATAAATTCAAAATCCGCTCGTTGGTGGGAGAACGAAAAGCCACTAGTAACCGCCTACAGCGTCATCGCGCTCTCATATATTTATCGCGGCGAATAATCACTGCTGGAATAACTGAGGGCATCATCCGGGGTCGATAAGGCTATGTCGGGCAGGCGGAGGAAATCTCTTTTATTCGATCAAGGACATTAGCCGCACGATGTTATGCCTGATAATTTACAACAAGACACGGAGTCGCGGAGCGGTTGCATTTCTGGCGACTGAAGACATTAAATCCGGCGGAAGCCCAATTTCTTGCTAGCCAGCCGCTTCTCCGCCCTCTCCTTCAGGCTCCTCAACTTCATCTTCGCGTTCTGAAGTGATAACGGGAGCGATGTCCTGAAGACGGTCATTCACATCCAGTTTGACTATGCGAACACCTTGGGCGTTACGACCGGTTTGGCGGATGCCCTTCACGTTGGTGCGTACCATTTGCCCGCCGACAGTAATGACCATTATTTCATCGTGATCGTGCACTGTCAGAGCGCCAACTACTTTGCCGGTTTTCTTAGTGGTCTTCATCGTGATGATGCCTTTACCGCCACGCGATTGAACACGGTACTCATCAAACTCTGTACGTTTGCCCACGCCATTTTCGCCAGCCACGAGTAATGTGGCCTCAGGATCAGCAATAGCCAATGCGATAACGTGATCCTCCTTAACCAATCGGATGCCACGCACGCCAGCCGCTGATCGACCCATTGTGCGGACGTCTTCTTCGTGGAAACGGATGCTCTGGCCATTACTGGTGATGAGCACGACATCGTTTTGGCCGGAAGTGAAGCGCGCCTCGATGAGATTGTCACCCGGGACAATCTTGATGGCAATGATGCCGCCCCGCCGGACATTTGCGAAATCGCTAAGCGCAGTTTTCTTCACCTTACCTTCGCGCGAAGCGAAAAAGATATAATGTTCCTGTTGCCAAGTGACGTCTTCCTTGCTTTCACTGTAGGCGGCTTTCACCCGGATAACGTCGGAAATTTTTTCGCCGTGCTTCAGCTCAAGCACGTTGGCGATGCTGCGACCTTTGGAGGCACGCCCTAGGTCGGGGATTTCGTGTACGCGCTCGACATACGCACGACCGGTGTTGGTAAAGAACATTAAATAATCATGTGTGCTCGCCGTGAAGAGGTGCTCAATGAAATCATTGGCATCCTTCTCAGTAGTCGCTTTACGAGTTTTCATACCGATGACACCCTTGCCGCCGCGGCGCTGGGCGCGGTATGCGCTGATATTTGTACGTTTTATGAGGCCATTATGCGTTAGAGTGATAATAACCGCTTCGTTTGCAATGAGATCCTCGATGGACATTTCGCCTTCATCGGGGGCGAGATCAGTGCGACGCGGTGTGGCGTGCTTGTCGCGAATGGCGGCTAACTCATCTTTAATGATTGCCAGCACACGGGCCTCCTTGGCAAGAATATCCAAGAGATCCTTAATCTTTTTGACGAGCTCTTTGTACTCAGCGCGGACTTTGTCAATTTCCAATCCGGTGAGCTGGTATAGGCGCAATTCAAGAATGGCGTTGGCCTGCTCTTCGCTGAATTCGTAACGACCACTGACAAGGCGCGACTTCTTGCGAATGAGAATACCAAGCTTTTCCACCGCTGCTTTGGTGAAATCGTGCGCCATTAATTTGACTTTCGCCTCTTCGCGATTGGAAGATTCACGAATGATTTTGATAAACTTATCTAAATTTGAAAGCGCAATAAGAAAACCTTCGAGGGATTCGGCGCGGCGCTCGGCTTTTTCCAACTCGAATCGCGTGCGGCGAACAACAACTTCCCGTCGGTGTTCAATATAACAATTGATGGCATCCTTCAACGGCAAAGACCTCGGCTTCCCGTGGTCGATGGCAAGCATATTGACACTAAACGACGTTTCGAGCTGAGTGTGTTTGTAGAGATTATTGATAACCACCTTCGGCACAGCATCGCGTTTGAGTTCGATTACCACGCGAGTGTTTTCATCCGATTCATCACGCACGGCGGTGATTTCCGAGAGAATTTTTTCGTTAGCCAACTCAGCCACGCGGCTGACGAGAGTAGCGCGATTTACGTTGTACGGAATTTCTGTGATAACGATTTGCTGTTTACCCCCTCGCATTTCTTCCACGCCAAGGCGACCACGCACTTTCACCGAGCCTTTCCCGGTGGTGAAATATTGCTCAATGGGGCTGAGCCCGCAGATGGTGCAACCGGTCGGGAAGTCCGGTCCCTTCACGTACTTCATCAGCTGCTTGAGAGTGATCTCGGGGTTGTCAATTTGGGCGGTGATTCCATCAATAACTTCACCCAGATTATGCGGCGGCATATTGGTGGCCATGCCCACAGCAATGCCGGTGCCGCCATTGACTAGCAAATTGGGGAAAGCAGCTGGAAATACAGTGGGTTCCGTGAGGCGCTCATCATAGTTTGCTACCCAATCAACAGTCCCCTTGTCCATATCGTCCATCAGGGAACCGCCCAGATGAGTCAGGCGTGCCTCGGTGTAACGCATCGCGGCGGGGGGGTCGCCTTCAACACTGCCAAAGTTCCCCTGTCCGTCAACGAGAGTGTCTCGGATCGACCACGGCTGGGCCATGTTAACTAGCGTGGGGTAAATAACAGCTTCGCCATGGGGGTGGTAGTTGCCGCTGGTATCGCCGCAAATCTTGGCGCACTTAAAGTGTTTTTTGGGCGGATACAGCGACAGTTCGTGCATCGCATAAAGGATGCGTCGTTGCGAGGGCTTAAGGCCGTCGCGCGCATCGGGTAGTGCCCGAGAAATAATGACCGACATTGAGTAGTCAAGGAACGAGTTTTTAATCTCGTCGGCGACATTGATCGGATCAATCTTCTCGTTTGCAGCGAAAAGCGGGGTAGTATTTACAGGGAGTTCTTCAGAACTCTTTTTCTTGGCCATATTAGGTAAATCAGATGTCCAGATTGCGAACGTTTAATGCGTTGTCTTCAATAAACTGGCGGCGCGGTGGCACCTCATCGCCCATAAGTTTAGCGAACATATTCTCCGCCTCAACAGCATCAGAAACTTCGATCCGTAAGAGCTTACGTGTTTCAGGGTTCATGGTGGTGTCAAAAAGTTCTTTAGGATTCATTTCGCCAAGGCCTTTGAATCGTTTAAGCTGAATACCGCGACGCCCGATTTCCTTCACAGTGGAGAGGATTTCAGAAACGGAAAACAGCGGATGCGCTCGCCCTTCGCGGTCACCTTCAATCAGCTCAAATAGCGGCTTATCCTGCGCGGCGTAATGCTCAACAGGCAGCCCTTTACGGCTGAGTTGGCCAAGCAATTCTTGGACCGGCTTCGATTCGTGTAAGTCGAAATGCGAGCCTCGCCGGGTGTTGCCATTCTTGACGGAAGATTTAACGGCTCCACTGATCCCCTCGGCCTCCTCATCGCGCTCGTCTTCGAACAAATTGAGATCTGTGTTCTTTTTGGCAAACTTTGCCAAATCACTATCGGAATGAAAATAATGAACCGCCTCGTCGTTGCCGTCGCGCACTTTCACTAAATGAGTAGGTAACTCTCCGGACTTTTTCCGTTGTTCGATGTATTCATTAAAGTCACCGCCATGTCTTCGAATGGAGCGAGCGTACTTATCGAGAGTCTCCAGCAAGCCCAAAATCTCACCAAGCTGCTTCGTGTTTAGGGTCTTCTTTTTACCGACGAGCTTTAGCGACACATCTTCCGCGCCAAGACTCACCAAGATTTTATTCAGTTCGTTATCATCCTGCACATACTCAACGCGTTTCTTACGAGAGATTTGATAGAGCGGCGGCTGGGCGATATACATATAGCCCTGTTTCAGAAGTTCCGGCATTTGCCGATAAAAAAACGTGAGCAAAAGCGTTCGAATGTGACTGCCATCTACGTCCGCATCCGTCATAATAATCACCTTGTGATATCGCAGCTTACTCAGGTCGAACGCGCCCTCAGCGTCGCCATCACCAATCCCTGTGCCCACAGCGGTGATCATTGTACGGATTTCCTTATTTTCTAGAACCTTGATAAGGCGCGCCTTTTCTACGTTAATTAACTTGCCGCGGAGAGGAAGAATCGCCTGAAACTTTCGGTCGCGCCCCTGCTTGGCGGAGCCCCCCGCCGAGTCACCTTCCACGATATAAAGTTCCGTGTTCGCGGGGTCACGATCTGAGCAATCGGCCAATTTACCCGGCAAACCGCCACCGGCCATTGCGCTTTTGCGAACCGTTTCCCTTGCCTTGCGTGCCGCCTCACGCGCACGCGCGGCGGTCAGCCCCTTGTCGATGATCTTCTTGGCCACCGAAGGATTCGTATCAAAATGATGCATCAAACCATCATATGTGGCCTTACTCGTAATGCCCTCGATCTCGGTATTGACGAGCTTGCCTTTTGTTTGTGAATTGAAGCGCGGATCGGTCAGGCGCAAGCTCACCACTGCCACCAAGCCCTCGCGCACATCGTCGCCGGAAATATTTGGATCTTTTTCTTTCAGTAAATTGTTCTTCTTAGCATGCTGATTGATCGCTCGCGTGAGAGCGCTTCGAAAACCCGAGAGGTGCGTTCCGCCATCCGCGTTTGGAATCGAGTTCGCATAACACAGGATTTGATCGTTGTAGCTGTCGTTGTACTGTATCACAACGTCCACAAAAACATCGCCTGCTTTGTTCGCAATCACAATTGGGTTGGCGTGAACCAACTGTTTGTTTTTCCCCAATTGCCGAACAAATTGCACAATGCCGTCCCGGTAAAAAAACGTTTCTGATTTATCATCCTCGCGATCATCAATCAGCTTTATCTCCACGCCGGGATTCAAGAAGGCTAGCTCACGCAAACGGCTTGACAACAAGTTGAATTGAAACTCCGTAGTGATATTGAAAATTTCTGCATCCGGCTTGAACGTCACCAGCGTACCAGTGCTTTTTGTTTTACCGATGACCTCAAGTTTGCGCGTCGTTTTTCCGCGCTCAAATTCCATCGTGTGAACCTTGCCATCCCGGCTCACTTCCACCTTGAACCACTCCGAAAGTGCGTTCACACACTTGGCGCCGACCCCGTGTAATCCGCCCGAGTATTTGTAGGCCCCTTGCCCGAACTTGCCGCCCGCGTGCAGATTGGTAAGCACCAGTTCCACGGCGGGGATTTTAAACTTCGGATGATTGTCCACCGGAATGCCGCGACCGTCATCGCGAATACTCACCGAACCATCCACATGAATAGAGATTGTGATATGATTGCAATAGCCGGCCAAATGCTCATCGATCGAGTTATCGAGCACCTCAAAAACGCAATGATGCAGCCCATGTTCATCGGGATCACCAATGTACATTCCGGGGCGCTTACGGACTGCCTCGAGCCCCTCCAGCTTGTCGATTTTCGACGCGTCGTACTTTTGTTCAGCAACCGGGGTCTTCTTATTATTAGCCATGTAAATCCTATAAAATGCCTGTTTTTCGGGCCCAAACTTAAAAGCGAAGCCTACCTGAAATCCAATTTCACAACAAATCTTTTCGTATGAATTTTAGGAAAATCACACCAGATGTGGTGCAGCGCAAAAACTAAACAACAAGATGTAGCCCTGTGAATAAGTTTGCGGTAAATAAAAAGCACCCCCTAATTGGAGGCGCTTGAAATTGTCGCTTTTACGATTAGCGAATCGGGTTTTCGATGGATTCGGGCAGAGTGTTTTGATCTTCAGGATCTGATAAATAGCGCGACCCTTGAATGCCTTGGAAGTTGATAACACCCATACCGTTGGGCTCCGTGTTCTCTTTTTCGCGCCCACCCGAAGATTCAGTAAGCCCAGTGGGAGTCGCGGAAACCGGGGCATCCAAAATAACGTCAGGCACAGGAAGCTGGGACTGTGGGCTCATTGCCCCAAAGTTTACCATCAAAATCACAATGGCACCCAAGCTCCCCATCGGAACCATCCAACGCAAAAGGTTACTCGAGGCAGTCACCGGACCCACGTAAGGTTCAGGCAGCGATTCCCCAGCATCGATTTGACGTTCAATCTGCGACCAGTAAAAATCGCGTGAATCGTCCAAAATTGCGGGTTTTTCTCCGAAATGCAGAGCGTTTTCCACCACCCTCAATTCCTCGGATAACGCTAAGGATTCAGGGTTTTGCTCGATGAGCGTGGCGATCTGCGCGGCCTCTTTCGGGGCCAATTCTCCGTCCATCCACGCCTGTATTCTGAGTTTATCTTCGTGCTTCATCTTACCTTCTCCTGTTCAGACTCACTTTTGGCGCTCTTTCTTCAAAGAAATCAGCAAGGTGGCCAATTTTCTTCGGGCATAAAACAATCGGCTCATCACCGTGCCGATGGAGCAATGCATCGCTTTGGCGATCTCCTTGTACTCAAGCCGCTCGAACTCGTGCAAAATCAATACCGTACGGTGCTCGTAACTGAGTTTCAACATCGCGTCATCAATTTGTGAGCGAAGCTCTTCGCGCTCCACATTTTCGGTTGGGTTGAATTCCTCCACCGGCATACGCCGTTCCACGCCGCCGGACTCCTCTTCCATTTGCTCAAGTGAATCGGTTTGCTTCCTCTTCCGTTTTCGCAAAAAATCAAGGCAGAGATTGATACAAATTCGCGTCATCCACGTGGTGAAACTGGAATTGTGCTTAAACTGCTTCAGTCGTTGCCAACCCTTGACCCATGCTCCCTGCGAGAGATCCAACGCCTCTTCCTCATTGCGTAACATGCTAAACGCCCGCGCGTAAATTTTATCTCGGTGGCGATGCACTAATTCCTCATAAGGCGGCATTGCACCCCGTTGCGCGGCGCGAACCAACGACTCATCGTCGGCATTCGGGATATCCAGCTTCCTTGCCATCACTCAGCCTTTTAATCGACCTTTCGTGCTCGGCACCGCTTTGCCAATGCGCGGATCTTTTTGGCATGCGAAATCAACAGCCTTGGCAAAGGCTTTAAATAACGACTCCACCACGTGATGCGGTTCCTGCCCGTACAATAATTCTAAATGTAAATTACATCGCGCCTCATTCGTAAACCCTTGGAAGAATTCGCGCGCCAACCCAAACCGAAACGCGCACGCATCGTCCTGCGCTTGTTCGCTTTTCAAAATACGAAAGCCGAGTTTGTCCATTCCCTTCCAAACCAAATACGGTCTCCCGCTGAAATCAACCACGCATCGCGCCAGCGTTTCATCCATTGGCACGTGCGCGTCGCCCCAAATCGGATTGCGCGGATCAAATCCAGTGCCGTACCGACGAAGGCCACGTTTCTCTCCAAGCGCCGCATAATAGGCTTGGCCGAGTGCGATGCCGCAATCTTCCACCGTATGGTGGGCGTCCACCTCAAGATCGCCCGCACACTTCACCGTGAGGTCGCACACTGAGTGCTTTGCAAACAGCGTGAACATGTGGTCAAGGAACGGAATGCCGGTGTCCGACGATGCCTCACCCCGCCCATCGATTTTCAACTTCAGCTGGATCCGGGTTTCCCCAGTGGCGCGATCAACCTCCGCCGTGCGTACTTTCATTGGGTTTGCTTTAGTGGAAAATGCATACAATTGCGATATCTATTGGCTTTCGGCCGCCAGTAACCGCTCCGCTTCGATCGCTGCTGCGCAGCCCATTCCGGCGGCTGTGACGGCTTGCCGGTATACTTTGTCTGAGCAATCGCCTGCCACGAAGACGCCGGGCGTACTCGTTTGCGCACCTTCGGCTCGGGTGATATATCCTGCGTCGTCCATTTCCAATTGTCCCTTGAAAATTTGCGTGTTAGGCACGTGCCCGATTGCGATAAATACACCCGAACATTCTACAATTTGCTCCGCATCGGTTTTATTGTTCCGCAGGCGCACGCCGCTCACTTTATCTTCACCTAAAATTTCCTCCACTTCGGAGTCCCACACCATCTCAATCTTGTCGTTTCCAAGGGTGCGCTCGGCCATGATTTTCGATGCGCGCAATTCGTCGCGCCGATGGACGAGATGCACTTTGTTGGCAAACCGCGTGAGAAAAGTCGCTTCTTCGCAAGCTGAATCGCCACCGCCGACCACCACAAGCGGCTGGTCACGAAACATCGGCAACGCGCCGTCGCATGTGGCGCAATAGGTAACGCCTTTTTTGTCGAGTCGCGCTTCGCTGTCTAAGCCGAGATGCCGATGCCCTGCCCCACTCGCGATGATGAGCGTTTGCGCCAGCGCTAGCTCACCGTCCACGGTTAGCTTGAAGGGGCGTTCGCTTAAGTCAACCGCTTCCACCGTGCTGCCGAATTTCACTTTAGCGCCAAAGCGTTCGGCTTGTTGTTGCATGTTGATCATCAGCTCTGTGCCATCGATACCGTCCGGGAAACCCGGGTAATTTTCAACAATACTGGTCGTGGTAAGAAGCCCGCCCGGCATCGTGCCGGTGAGCACGGTTGGCGCAAGCTGTGCGCGAGCTGAGTAAAGCGCTGCGGTAAGGCCTGCGCAGCCGGAGCCAATGATAACGACTTGTTCAGTTTCCTGTGGCATAGGAGGTGAACGCTACGCATCCGCCCCGCCGTTGGCAAGGGCAAGCTTTCAGCTAAGGCAAAGAACTGCGAAAGCTATTTGGCGAGAAAGACTTCCTCGTCTTCATCCGCGCGGGGATTGGCCTTGAGGGAATCACCGGCATCATTTCGGTTCTGCGAAGATGGGGAGCTGTCGTGTGACGAGTGGAATTTCACGCTCACAATCTTACTTACACCGCGTTCCTGCATTGTTACGCCGTATAGTACATCCGCCGCCGAAATAGTGCGCTTACTGTGGGTGATGACGATGAATTGAGAAAACGTGAGGAATTCTTTGAGCTTTTTCACATAACGCTCAATGTTGGCGTCATCAAGCGGGGCGTCCAATTCGTCCAACACACAAAACGGACTGGGCTTCACTTGATATAACGAAAACAGCAGTGCCACGGCGGTCATTGTTTGTTCGCCACCGGAGAGCAAGCTGATGCTACGCAACTGTTTGCCGGGAGGAGAGGCTACGATCTCCACACCAGATTCAAGCACATCCGCTTCCTCCGTGAGTACAAGATTTGCTTTGCCGCCACCGAAGAGATCAGGGAACATTTTCTGAAAATTCTCGCGCACTTTCTCAAAGGTTTCCATGAACATTTCGCGCGACTGTTTATCGATGCGCGCGATCACTTCCTGGAGCTCGGCCTTAGCATTCACTAAATCATCATGTTGCGCACTGAGGAATGTGTGGCGCTCTTCAATCTCTTCATACTCATCAATTGCCACCAGGTTAACTGGGCCCATCCCGTCAATTTTTTCCTGCAAGGCAGAGACTTGCTCACCCACGGCGGCCCAATTTATCGACTGCGCATCACCAGTCATTTCTTCCGCCGTGACGGTTTCGGTGGTGGTTTGGCCGTTGTCGGTGATATTAATTGTCACGCAATCACCGCGCACTTCGTGGAGGTTCACGCTGTACTTCTCGCGGATACGTTCCACGAGCTGCTCCTGTTTCATTCGCTTTTCTGCCAGCTCCACTTCGATATCGCTCTTACGTTCCTGCAGGTCCGTGAGTGAATTGCGTTTGTCCGAAAGCTCCATCTCGCGACGCTCGGCTCCGGCGGCTTGTAGATTACGCTGCTGCGTCAGTTCCGCCGATTGCTCACTGGAAGCCTCACGCTCGATGCGCAGCCTATCAATCTCGCGGCGCGACTCCACATTCTGAGCTTCAAACTGCACTTTTCGCTCGGCACTTTCGCTCAAGGTTTGTTGCGCGCGCTCGAGTGTACGCTGCAGTTCCTCAAGTCGCTGCTCCATCGGGGTTTTGCGCTCGAGCAATGAATTCTCACGTTCCTCAGCTTTGGACAGGGCAACCTTTGCTTCCGTTAAATCCTCGATGGCGTTTTCGCGGCGCTCGCGTTGTTCGTGTATGAACTGCTCATGCCCGTCAAGCGCTTCCTGGAAATCGTGCGCACCCTCTTCCATCTCACGAATACGCGCGCCCAATCCCTGCGACCGGCCCTTCGCGCCTTCCTCTTGCTCAGCAAGATTGCGCACCTCAAAAACCACGGTGTCGATCTTCTGGCGTAAGACCTTACGCGAATTTTGCAGCACGTTAAATTCACCCTTCGAGGTGGCAACCGCCACTTCGCGGTCACTCAATTCGTCACGCGCATTTTGTAAACTCGCCTGCAATTCCGTTTGCTCCGCCAACAACTGCCCCTTATGACGGCTGGATTCATCAATTTCGTGCGTCAGTGAGGTGAGCTGCTGCTCCAGCTCATCCACTTGATTGCGCCGAGCAAGTACGGAAGTGTGATCCCGTTCACCGGAATGCCCGCGACCGCCGGTGTAAATGCCCTGCTGACTGAGGGACTCACCCTGGCGCGTGACAAAATCAAACCTACCCGGATTTGCTCGCCACAGGCGCGTTGCTGTTTCAAGCGTGTCGACGATCATCGTGCGCCCCAGCAACGTTTGCAGCAGTGATTGGTTCTGCTCATCCGTTTCCACCACGTGCAAGGCAGCCGTTCCCTCCGAAGGTAAATCACTTGGCGGAATGGCCCCGCCGCGTTCATTTAGCAATTCCAACGCCACAATACTCGCGCGCCCCTGTTCGCCGCTTGCGAGATGGCCAAGCATATCGTTCGCATGCGCAGATTGGTCAGTGAGCACAAGCTGTAAGTTCGCGCCCAAAGCGGCTTCCACCGCACGTACGTGCTCATCTGGCACACGGATTTGATCAGCCAGTGAGCCGTGCGCCGAATCAAAATGAGAAAGCACCGCTTGCGCGCCGGCACTGAACCCCTCTTTATTTTCAATCAGCTGCCTCAAGACATCACACCGCGCCTTGGCTTCGGCTTGGCTTTGGAGTCGGGCATCCAGGGCATCATCGACAACATTCAGCTCGTCGGTCAACTGCACCAGCCTAGCCTGGCGCTCTTCGACGGTGCCGCGATGGGATTGGACGTGCAACGAGTCGCCTGCCACCTGTTTTTCGAAAACGGAAAGACTGCCCTCTAGTTTGGAGCGCTCTTCTTCTAACTGAATTTTCTCAGCGGAAAGCTTTTCCAGACGCACGGAGTTACCTTGCTTTTGCATTTCCAACGCCGTCAATTGATTACGCGCGTGAGTAAGGCGGCCTTGCAATTCGCCAGATTCATTCTGGGATCGTTCCTGTATGGCTTGGCGTTCACGAATGGCGGTGTCGATGGACTCCAGCCTATTACGTTTTTCGACCACGTGTTGGATGGCGCGCTCCAGTGAATGACCCGAATCGCCGAGCTGTTGATTGATGCCTTCTAAATCGGCGTCCACTTGTTTGCAGCGCTCCTGAGCGCTGGCGATGTCATCCTCAGCTTCAGCGTGTTGGGCGGCCAATTCCTCCATCCGCTTCTCGTTAAACTGGATCCGGTTTTCATGACGGTCGGTTTCGGATTTCAGTTCGAGCCCCTTGGTTTGCGCGGCGTTAACTTGCCGGTCGAGGTCGGCCAGCAGTTCGCGCAGATGCTTAAGCGCAGATTCCTCCTCGATGATGCCACTGGAATGGCTCTCCAGTTCATCGCGAATCTGGCCGGACTCTTCGCGGATGGAAATCAGGTCGGCATCAATAACATCAAAATCGTGGCGGGCAAGTTGCGTCTCAAGACGCTTCAGCTCGTCCATGGTTTTCTGGAAACGCCGAGCCTTACCAGCTTGGCGTTGAAGCGAGCCAATCTGGCGCTTCACTTCACGAATGGTGTCATCGAGTCGTAATAAATTTTGCTCCGTATAATCAAGTTTGCGCAGTGCTTCTTTTTTCTGTTGCTTGAATTTAGTGATGCCCGCCGCTTCCTCGATTACCGCCCGGCGCTCCACTGGGCGACTTTGGATAATATTCGTGATTTGGCCTTGCGCCATGATGCTGTAACTATTGCGCCCGACGCCGGTGCCCATAAAAAGTTGCTGCACATCGCGCAGTCGGCAGCCAGTGCCATTGAGAAAATACTCGCTGCCGCCATCACGGAAAACGCGTCGCGTAACAGTTACTTCGTTGAAATCCAAATCCACACCTGCGGCGCTGAGATTCGCCTCATCCACATCACCAATGGTGAGTGACACTTCGGCCATCCCGATCGCTTTGCGTCCGCGCGGCCCGTCTGTACCGGTGAAAATGACATCGGCCATTTCCCCGCCGCGCAGGGCCTTGGCCGATTGTTCGCCAAGCACCCAGCGAATAGCATCAGAAATGTTGGATTTACCGCAGCCATTGGGACCAACAACGGCCGTGATGCCGGGTTCAAAATTGAGCGTTGTTTTATCGGCAAAGCTCTTGAAACCGATCGCCTTTAGGCTTTTCAAATACATTTGGACCTCCTTGTGCCTTCTCAAGCGGAACGCTGGCAACCAAAAACCCACAAGATAATGTGTGAGTTATCCACACCCACCCCTACAAATGGTTTCCCGCCCAAAGCAGACGCCGGTTAATTTAGCGGATTCGGGGTGATTGGCGAGCGTAAAATCGGTTATTTTGCCAGAATGGCTTTGGCTTCGGCCCGCACGGATTCCAGCAATTCCGCTGGGGCTAAAACTTTGGCTTGACCGCCCCAACCGAGAACCCATCGACGGATGTCGATGAGGTGGCTCAATTGGAGCGAAACTTCAACGCGCCCATTTTTTAATTCCCTGAGCTCTTGAGAAGGGTGCCACTTTTTTTCGCGAATGAAGGGCGCGGCAGCCTTGGTGAATTGGATCCGAATGTCGTAGGATTCGTCACTGGAGAAAGGCCCAAAGGCACCTTCGAGATATTGGTCGAGGGAAAAGGAATCAGGCCGCTTAAATTTTTGACCCGTAATTTCTGCTGATTCCATTCGCGCAGGAACGAAGCAGCGTATGTCATTTTGCTTGTGGTCGTAGGCATATAGATACCAATCGTTGTTAATGTTGGCGATTTGATAAGGGTCAATTACGCGTTTCTCAGGCGCGTCATTGGGCTTGGTGTAAAGAATTTCTAACTGGCGGCCCTTGGCAACGGATTTGAACAGCAAGTCAAATATTTTCTCATCCACATTTACCTTGCCGGTGCTACGAATATCAAGGGCATCATCCCAGTCGCTGAGCCGCATGGAAACTGTGTCAGGCAAAGATTTAGAAATTTTTCCAAAGGCGGTGTTTAGTTGTTTTTCGAAAACCGTGCCGCGATACTGTTGCAGTACTTTTTCAGCTACGAGCAATGCGAAGAGTTCGCCTTCGTCTATTTGCAGCATGGGAAACGAATCAACTGGCGCGGAGTAATGATAGCCATTTCGAAGGGCATCATATTCAATGGGCAAGGTGAATCGGTCGCGCATAAATCCGATGTCGCGATGTATCGTTTTGGTGGTGACCTCCAGTTTTTTTGAAAGCGAGGTGGCGTTGGGGTAGTTGCCCTGCTGTACCATATCATGAATTTGCAGCATCCGCGCATAAGGCGGACGCGATTTCAACTCCGTCGGGCGACCGGGTTTTGTTTTTTTTATTCGCCCCTTGGTGGGTGCCATAGAAGGAATGATCTAGGTTTTTAGCTTGGTAAGCAACTCCGCGTTGGTGTTGTGCTTTTTTAACGCGCCAATAAGAGTTTCCATTGCTTGGACAGGGTCAAGATCAATCATTGTCCGCCTGAGCTTGTGGATGGCATCAAGGTGTTCTTCAGGGAAGAGCTTCTCTTCTTTGCGAGTGCCGCTTTTGGGGATGTCTATGGCGGGATAAAGGCGACGTTCGGCGAGTTTTTTGTCGAGGATGAGCTCCATATTACCGGTGCCTTTAAACTCTTGAAAGATCAGCTCGTCCATGCGACTGCCGGTGTCCACCAATGCAGTGGCAAGAATGGTGAGTGAGCCACCGTTTTCAATATTGCGGGCAGCAGCAAACATTCGTCGAGGGATTTCAAGTGCCCGCGCGTCAACGCCGCCAGACATCGTTCGACCACTCCCGGTGTTCACGTTATTGTAAGCACGCGCAATGCGGGTGATTGAATCCATCAGCATAAACACATCCTGCCCGCACTCGACCATTCGGCGGCAACGCTCGATCATGAAACGTGAAAGGCGAACGTGCGTTTCGAGATCCATGTCGTTGGAGGAGGCGACCACTTCGGCGTCCACGGAACGCTCGAAGTCCGTAACTTCCTCGGGGCGCTCGTCGATGAGCATCACGATGGTTTTCACATCAGGATGGTTCGTGGTAACGGCGTTGCAAATTTGCTTAAGAATGGTCGTCTTGCCCGTACGGGGGGGCGAAACAATCATGCCGCGAGTACCTTTACCGATGGGGGTTACGAGATCAATAATGCGCGTTTCAATGCTGTCGGACTCGGTCTCGAGATTGAATTTTTCAAGCGGATCGATGGTGGTGAGGTTTTCAAATCGCGAGCATTCGGTATATTCCTTAAACGGCATTTCGTTCACGGTGTAAATCTCCTTGAGCTGCGGGCTGTGCCCCTTGTGTGGCGGCACGAGTCGGCCTTGAATGTGACAGCCTTCACGGAGGTAGTGACGCCGGATAGTATCAGGCGTCACAAAGATGTCGGTGGGCTTCGACTGGAATCGGTTGCCCGAAGAACGCAGAAAGCCAAAGCCTTTGTCAGAGATTTCCAAGTAGCCACCACCTTCTTCGGGCCACTCGGTTTTATTGTTGTTTCCCATAATAAAAAATTGGTGTGTGCAAGCGAAACGAAACAGGATGGCCTGAATCGAGACAATCGAACGGGGATTCCCTTCGCGGACTGAATCCGTGACGGAGGCGTAAACCGCCCTCATTTAGGGTCAAGCAAGTGCGACTGGCAACACTTTTTTCAGTAAATATTATGCAGCAGGATCCTGCACGGGTAGTTCTGTGACAATCATGCGGGCTTCCTCGGCCAATGGAGTACTTAAATAGCGTTCGCCAGTGGAAGGCGCCATGGTCACAATTGTCTTACCGGAATTCTCCGAGCGACGGGCCAACTCTAGCGCGGCAACTACGTTTGCCCCGGCGGAAATGCCACACAAGATACCTTCGGTTTTGGCCAACTCACGGGCCATTGCGAATGAGTCATCATTGCTGACCCTAATACACTCAGCGATTTGTTCGATTCCGTCCTCTGCCTTGAGGTGAAGATTGTCCGGCACGAAACCGGCACCGGTGCCTTGAATCTTGTGCGGCCCCGGAGTGAGTTCTTCTCCCGCAATGGTTTGAGAAATTACGGGGGAATCTGCGGGCTCCACGGCTATGGCCCGAAATGATTCTTTTCGCGCGCGAATAACTTCGCAGCAACCGGTGAGTGTGCCGCCCGTCCCAACGCCGGCGACAACAAAATCCACCTCACCGTCGGTATCCTCCCAAATTTCCTCCGCGGTAGTTTTGCGGTGAATGGCGGGGTTTGCCGGGTTTTCAAACTGTTGAGGAACCCAAGCATTGGGCGTCTCGGCGGCAAGTTTCTCCGCCATTGCAATTGCGCCTTTCATCCCCTTTGCGGCGGGCGTAAGCACAAGGTCCGCGCCCAACATCGCCAGTAACGTGCGGCGTTCGAGCGACATACTCTCGGGCATCGTTAGGATGAGTGAATAACCTTTGGCGGCAGCCACAAAGGCGAGAGCAATACCTGTGTTGCCACTAGTGGGCTCAATAATGATAGTATCCTTTGTTAAGGTACCGTCGGCTTCCGCCGTCTCGATCATCGATTTACCGATGCGATCTTTAACGCTGGAGAGCGGATTGAAGAATTCGCACTTGAGTAGCACGGTAGCGTCGATGCCTTCGGTGACTTTATTGAGCCGTACGAGCGGAGTACCGCCGACGGTTTGCACGATGTTGTCGTAGATTTTACCCATAACTGGAAAGTGGTGAGGGCTGATTGAGCACGGAATAAGAGCTTCGGGCAAGCACAATTGAAAATCATGATCTGCGTGAAAACAAAAGGTCCCTGCCGGACCGAAGTCCAGCAGGGACAAATTGGGGGGTGGGCGTTCGCCACACGCTCTTTCCCGATGCAACCGTTGGGCACCCACAATGCAGGTCGGTTGCTCCCCGACGCCATTCTCCGTGACTCGCGGAGTTGTCGGCCTCATAGCAGGGCCGTTCAAGGCCTTTCGGCACTTGGATTGTTGGGTGAGGTTTATAAGCCCGCTTCAGCCAGTGGTTGCGGCCGCTGACCTGCGGACCAGGCTTGGACGCGGATGTGAACTATTCACTTCCAAGCCAGATAGCATGGGTCGGCCACCGTTTTTGACGGTGCGTTGGCCCTTGCCACGGGTCTCGCCTCTTACCCCTCAGATTACCATTTCGTTCACATGGCAGCGCTACAGTTTTTGTATCGCCACCGCGTCGGATGGTTTTCACGGCCGTTGTCTTGGGCTCGTGGCCATCCCGACGGGGACCCCAGCTTTGTCCCTCTTTTCAGAGGATTTCGTCTGGCTGGCCGTTTCCGGCCAATTTTCGTTTCCCGCCGGGCTGATGCTGCAGTAGGTAATCTTCACCCTATGGGCAACTGCGTTCGATGCTCGCTCGAAACGTGCTCGCACCTACTTGACTCAGTTTAACGCCTCCCGAAGGTTGCGCAAACTGGGCTATGTACGGCAACTGTCACGGATTATCGGGTTCACCGAAGTGAGCCTGATGCGTGCAGCGCTTTCCGTAGCCAGATCAGGGCGGCTTCTTGCCGGGCTTGCGCCCGTATGTTTCGCCCCTAACCTCTTGAGTGGATTTATCGCATTCGATGGCGTGCGACCGCCACCGTCCACTCAAGTGAACTGTGCCTCTTCTGCGCTCGGTTTTCCTCGTTCCCTTAGGGCCATCCAATCACCGAAGTGACGTTCAAGCCGAATCTCAACGCGAATTCGTGGCGTTTCAAAGGGGGCAGTCGAATCAGCCTCGCCTGCCCTTTCGCCCAGTTTCCTGGGATTTATCCTGAGAGTTTCGTGCCAGTTGCCCGGCAATATACTCCGTTCTTTCAAGGAACCTTAGCTCTAACGATCACTCGCAGAACTAAAGATAAGATACCCCACTTTTTAAGTTTGGCCACTAGTTATTGTGAACAGATTGTTCCCATTATTAAATTAGAAATATAACGTCACACATGAAAATAACCCCACATTTTTATGGCCAAACAAGACGCTTGTGAAAAAAATCTCAAGCAGGCCGGGTGAAGGTGCTTGGGTTTGTGAATAAATCTGGGATTAGATTCACACAAAAACCCCTAGGGGTTGCGGAAAGGGCTGGACTGGATTACTTGCCGCCCTTGGTTTTGGTGGTAGTTTTTTTACGCTTAAGGTAGTCAGTGCGCCGCCGGCGCTTTTGCACTTTGTTGGTTTGTTGACCCATGGTGAATTACTTCCTCTTTACTGAATTTGGTTTTCTGTGTTGCCTCCGTGAGTATGAAGCCGATGCAGCGGACGTGCAATTTAATTTTGGCGGCAACACTCCTGAATCTAGGTTTTGCCGGTTGCAAATTGCCGGGGCGTGATACTGGCAATGAATATGAGATGGCCATTTTTGGCCAGTCGGCAACGGCAGGGGTGCAGCTTACGATTCAAATCGAGGTTCCTCGCGCTTCAAATCGATCGGTATGGATAGACGCGGAACCGTTGTTTTGGGTGGCTGATGGACTTCAAAGTGCCGAGCTGGTTGTGGATAAGCAGGGATTCGAAATATTGAGGCTCTGGCTAACCACGGCTGGATCCCGCCAGTTTGAAGGGATTACGAGTCGCTACCTGCAGCGCAATTTGTTTTTTCTATACCCGCTGCCAGACCCCAAGCAAAATGGGAAATTCAAATCATGCTGCGTAGGGACGTACCGCGTTGAAGGGGTTGTCGCTGCCCGAGTGCTGGATGTAATTCCGGATGCTTCCCGTATGGAGCTGGAGTTCATTGTTGAGGAATTAAATTTGAAAGTGGGGGCCCAATAACGTATGTGGCCGCGCCTTTGGCTGGTCTTCTTAACGGTGGCAATTGGGTGCGGGCGACCCACTGAGCCATCCACACCGGTTCTGCCCGTCCGGCCCCTACCTGCCACTAAACCAAAATTTTTGTTCCCCACGGAAAACCGCACCCTGCTCCGCTCAGGCGAAGAAATAAACTTTTTTGCACCCACCGGTCCGGGGCGACCATGGAGCAGTGGCGCCTTCGGGTGTGTGAGAAACACGCGCACCCGCATTCATGAAGGGATCGACATCCGCGCCCTGCACCGCGACGAGCAAAACGAGCCAACCGATCTTGTGCGAGCAGTTCGAGACGGCGTGGTGACGTATATTAACCCCAATGTCAGCGCTTCTAATTATGGGAAATATATCGTGTTGCGCCATGCAATTGAGGGTCTACAGGCTTACTCACTGTACGCCCATTTAAGCAAAATTAGAGAAGGATTAAAAGTCGACCAGTCCGTGACCGGCGGCGATACACTTGGAGTTCTTGGGCGTACCACCAATACGAGAGACGCTATCTCCAAGGATCGCGCACATTTGCATTTTGAAATCGGACTGCAAATCAACACGCAGTTTGATAGCTGGTTTAACCATTGGTATAGGGGCGGAAAAAATCACCACGGCGCATGGAATGGAATAAATCTTCTCGGACTTGATGCCGCCGATATTTTGCAACAAGACACAGCTGGAAGTTTCAATTTCACATCCCATATCTCCAAACAACCCCTACTGTGTCGCGTACGCATTCATCAGGCACAGTTGGAATGGGCGGAACGGTTTCCTGGGTTAGTCATACAGGCTGCCAAAAATGAAACACTTCCCGTTAAGGCATGGGAAGTTGATCTGAATTTTAATGCCATCCCAATCCGCCTCAAGCCTTTGTTTGAGGAAGGGTTGAAGAAAAAAGCAGGCGGCGTCCGGTTTGAGTTACTCGAGGTCAACGAGGATGTGCGCCGCGAACATCCGTGCAGTTCGCTAGTTTTCAAAAAAGGCGCGCGCTGGGTACTTACAACCAAAGGGCTCCGCGCATTGGATTTGCTGGCCTGGAGGGGCGACAAATAAGGCGACATCAATCCTTCTGCTGCCCAATCAACTCCCGCTTAGCCTTAAATTCTTTGGCCATTTTACGTCCCTCCTCAACAAGGGGCGCCGACAACTCCGCCTCCATGCCTCGCCTTTGTTTCGCTGCCTTAGGGTCGCCGCTGGCGGTGGCGAGCACCGCCCACATAAATGCCTTTGCAGGACTTTTAGGTACTCCATCTCCGTATTGAGTACGCAAGATCATTCGTTGTTGAGCCTCGGCGTGACCCTGCAGGGCGGCGCGCAAAAGGAATTTGCCAGCTTTTTTACTGTCACGACCTATTTGTCCCTCGCCAATGTCATACATAAATCCGACCAGAAATTGAGCTTCCATGTGGCCATTCTCAGCAGCCATTTCAAGGTACTCTAGGCCCAACGCATGTTCACGCTTGCTGTTACGGAAATAGTACGAATTGCCGACCTTGAATTGCGCGCTCACGTCGCCCGCATCAGCCAGTTCTAGCTGTTGGCTAAATTCGGTTTTGGGTTTCTTGTTGCAGGCTACGCAAGTCAACAACAACAAGTGATAAATCGTACGCATGGCTGTTTATTTACCTTCGGGGCTGCAGTATAGAAAGGAGAAAACCACTTGCGCCGCGATGCCGTGTGCGGCATGTTCCCGACGCAATGGAATATCATGTTTCTCAACGTGCCGCTTCACTGTCGCCCTCGCTCACCCTGGCCATTACCGCCAAGGCTAAGGAGCTGCGCGCGGCAGGCGAGGATGTGATTGGATTGGGTGCGGGCGAACCGGATTTTGACACTCCCAGCCATATTAAGGATGCCGCCGTCAAGGCGTTGGCTGATGGATTCACCAAGTACACGCCGGCTGCCGGCACGCCTGAATTGCGATCGGCAGTAGCTCGCAAATTTGAGCGCGAAAACAATATCGAGTACGACCCTCAGCAAATCATCGTTTCTTGCGGTGGCAAACATTCCTGCTACAACGTGATGCTCGCGACCTGTGAGGAAGGTGATGAGGTAATCATCCCCGCGCCGTATTGGTTGAGCTACCCAGAAATGGTCACTCTTGCGGGCGCCACTCCAGTGATTGTGCAGACTACCGACGCCACTGAATTCAAGCTAACACCCGACCAGCTCCGTTCCGCCATTACCGACCGCACCCGCCTTTTTGTTTTCAACTCTCCCAGCAACCCTACCGGCAGCGTTTACACCCCCGACGAAGCGCGCGCTCTCGGCGATGTGTGCGTGGAAAAAGGTGTTCTTATCATGAGTGATGAAATTTACGAAAAACTGCTGTACGGCGATGCCGTATTTAAAAGCGTGGCCGCCTGCTCACCCGACCACCAAGATCACACCATCATCGTCCACGGTCTCGCCAAGGCGTATTCGATGACCGGTTGGCGCATTGGTTTCACTGCTGCGCCATTGCCCATTGCAAGAGCCATCAGCGCCATCCAAAGCCATAGCACCAGCAACCCCACCTCTTTTGCGCAATCCGGTGCCATCCAGGCGCTCGACGGCCCTCAGGAACACATTGTAGAATGGATGACTGAATTCTCAAAGCGCCGCGCCTTTGCCTGCGAACAACTTAACGCCATGCCTGGTATCACTTGCGTCAACGCACAGGGCGCGTTCTATTTGTTCCCAAATATTTCCAGCACCGGAATGAAATCAGCAGAGTTTTGTGAACGCCTATTGTCCGAAGCTAAAGTGGCCGCCGTCCCCGGCGTTGCTTTTGGCTCTGACGAATACATCCGAATTAGTTACGCCACTGGCATGGGGAACCTGAAAGAAGCGCTTAAACGATTGGCCTTGTTTTTAAAAAAACTCACCTAATCGCCTAAAAGCCATCCGGGCTTAAAGTCCATTTCAAGATCAGCAAACTCTTTGCCCTCGGAGATTTGCTTTTCTGCTAGTAGACCGACCATTGCCGCGTTATCTGTGCACAAATCTGGTGATGCAAGGTGCAAGGTGAAATCGTTTTCCTCACAAGATGACTGCAATTTTCTTTGGAGTTCACTGTTGTTGGCGACGCCTCCGGAGAGCGTGAGGCATTGCACTCGCTCGCGCTTGACCGCTCGTATGGCTTTTTTGACAAGCACTTCCACGATGGCGGCTTGAGCGCTGGCGCAGAGGTCGGGTAGGCGCGTGTTATCGGCAGCCAATTCAGGGTGTTTTTCTAGGAAGTACCGGACAGAAGTCTTCAGCCCACTAAAGCTGAAGTCGTCATTGGGCTGATTAAGCATCGGCCGCGCAAACTCAAACGCGGTGGGGTTACCTGTGCGCGCCAGCCTATCAACTTCGGGCCCACCCGGATAAGCCAAGCCGAGAAGCTTGGCAATTTTGTCAAAACACTCACCCGCAGCGTCGTCCTGTGTGCCACCTAGAATCTGATGTTTCAAGGGCGCATCTACTTTCACTAACAATGTGTGGCCGCCGCTGACTATGAGGGAAAGGTTTGGCTTTAAACTTTCCCAATCTGCAACCGGCGGTTCACTGGTAAACCACGGCGAATACAAATGCGCCTGAACATGATTCACTCCCATCAAAGGAACACCCAGCGCATAAGACATTGATTGCGCGGCCTTCCACCCCACCATTAGTGCTGGCGGCAAACCAGGGCCACGCGTGGCGGCGATGGCGTTTAAGTCGGCGGGTTTGGTTTGGGATTGTTGTAATACATTGCGCACCACGGGCGAAAGGTTGCGAAGATGTTCGCGAGTGGCCAACTCAGGCACCACCCCGCCGTACTCGGTGTGAATTTTTATTTGCGAGGAAACCTCCATGCTGACCACGCACCCGTCTACAACCACTGCCGCGCTTGTTTCGTCACACGAAGTTTCGATGGCAAGCAGCCGCATGAACGTTACTTCAGTTTCGCCTTGAGCAGTTCGAGCGCCTTTTTAAGTTGAAGATCTATGGTGGCTTCGGCTTTTTTGCGATCTTCTTCCGACAAGGTTCCCAAACCGCCCGGAGAGCGCTTGAGGGCAAGGTGCCCCATTTGTTCAGGGCTCATTTCCACCACGTGATCGGGCATGATTCCTTTGCCGTGAATGGTTCTGTGTTTTGGTGTATAATACTTGGCCGTTGTAAGCCGTAAGGCAGAGCCATCATGCAGAGGCAATATGCTTTGAACCGAGCCCTTGCCAAACGTTTTCATGCCCACCAATTCGGCGCGACCGAGATCCTGCAGGCAACCGGCAACAATCTCCGCGGCGCTGGCGCTCCCGCCATTGACGAGAACAACCATCGGGAGTGTGCGTTCCTTGAATCGGCCACCAGCCACTAACTTATCGAGTTGGCGTTGCTCGCGGCCTTCGGTAGTAACAACTACCTGCCCTTCGGGTATGAACTTTTCTGTAACGTATGCCGATTGCGTTAGTAGGCCTCCGGGGTTATCGCGCAAATCAAGTACAATTGCCTTGAGTCCGCGCTCTTCCATTTTCACCAACGCCAATTCCAATTCGCTGGCGGTTTTTTCAGAGAAGCCCGACATTCGCACATAGCCAATTTCACTTTCCAACAAATCATATTTCCCACCACCGTCCAGGTCACTCACGCTCTTGGTTTTAATGATCTCGCGCTTGAACGTGAAAGTTAAATCCTTATCGGAAGAGGGTCTGTAAAAAACAACCGTAACCTCTGTGCCGGGTTTTCCACGCATAATTCCAACTGCATCATTAAGGCTCATATTCTTTGCGGATTTTTCCCCGATTTTCATGATCCGATCACCGGGCATCAACCCCGCGCGACTGCCCGGAGTATCATCCATAGGCGCCACCACTGTTAACCAATTGTCGCGCATGCTTACCACCACGCCGATGCCGCCAAACTGTTGCATGGTATCCGATTGCAACGCCTGATATTTTTTGGCATCCATATATTCACTGTGCGGATCAAGTGTTTGAATCATCCCGCGCAATGCACCCTGCACGAGATCTTCGTACGAAACCCTATCCTCATCCACGTACTCACGTCGCACGGTTTCCAGCACCCGCGTGAATTTTTCCATGTTGGCATAAACATCTTCCTTTCCGCGAACCTCAGCACTGGTCGCAAGGTTGCGCGCGCCAAGGTATAGGTTCACGCCCAATGCGATGGCGAGCACGGCGGTAAAAATTCGCTGTCTCATAGAGGGAAAGCCTAAGGTCTAGGGCCAAAATGGCAAGGAGGGTTTATTGGCGGATCAGCAAACCGACCAAAGGCAGGTCGGCTGCCGTTGTTACTTTGGGGTTGGGCGCACCAGCTTCCACTAACGCAACGGATTGGTCGATGAGCTCGCACGCAGCAGCGTCATCGGTAATTACTGCATCCTGAGCTCTAACAGCAAGCATTGCCTTTCGGATAACTTCCAGCGCGAAAACCTGCGGTGTTTGCACCGCCCACAAATGGGTACGTTCCACGTTATTGATAATGTGTCCCGTTCCACCTGAGTACTTAAGAGTGTCGGTTATTTTGCTGGCGACAACTGCCGCCCCACTCATTCGGGCCGCGGCGAGGGTGGCAGTGATGGCCTCGTTTGCAGTGCAAGGTCGCGCGCCATCCTGAATCACCACCCATTCACAATTCGAATTCACAGCGGCCAAACCATTGCTCACAGAATGTTGGCGCTCCACACCGCCCTCAACGAAACAATACGGCTTGGAGAGCGCCAGCTGCTTGCGCAACAACTCAAAATCCGCGCGCGCATTTTCACGAATAACAATCACAACTTCATCAACTTCCGGATGCGCATCGAACCGCCTCCAAGTGTGGCTCACTACAGGAAAGCCCGCAACTTCGAGGAAAAGTTTATCCGCGCCCATACGGGTGCCACTTCCCGCGGCAACGATGACGGCTGAAACCATATGGAAACTTACCCAGCGGATGGTCGCCAGTCGAGAATCTTCAACTGCAACGAGCGCGCGCCACGCCACGTATTAACGGAAGGCTCCACAGCAAGATCAAATCGGCCCTCCGGGAGATCGCGCCCGGTCGCGTTCCAACAAATCGCTTCGGCGGTAGTGTTGCCGTCGGTAACACTTAGCTTAGCGTGTTGCTTCTCCTTGCCCATTCGCCGCACTGGAGCATCCAACTCAAGTTGAGGGACTACAAACTGAGTTGAGTGGTTGCCCTGACCGGTGGGCTGCAATTGCTCCAAAGAATCGACCACGGCAAGAGTCAAGACGCTTAACGGGACGCTCGCGTCGAGGCGTAGCGTAGGCATAAGTTCCTTCCCTGAAAGCTGTTCACGTGCTAATTCATTAAGGCGGACACGAAAGGCATCAAGATTTTTTGGCTGTAAACTCACACCCGCGGCCATCGCGTGACCTCCGGCCCGCTCCAGATGACCTTCGCGTTCGCATTTGCACAACGCGGCAGCAAGATCAAGCCCATCCACACTTCGGCCGGACCCACGTAGAACGCCGTCAGGACTACCTCCCACGATAACCGCAGGGCGATAAAACTCCCGCATCACGCGCGACGCGACGATACCGACCACCCCGATGTGCCATCCAGCTTCACCTTCCACGATGACATAATCGGTTTCGGGGTCGAACCGGTTGCGAACTGTGTCAATCACTTGCCTCGTTATTTCTTTTTCCGCAAGTTGACGTTCACGGTTTATGCGGTCGAGATTCTCTGCTAGTTCGGTTGCGACTGCTGCATCGGCTTCGCGCAGTAAATCCATTGCCATTGTCGCACTCTCCAAACGTCCCGCAGCATTGAGGCGCGGACCAATTTGGAATCCCACCTCAAATGCGCCAATCCAACCGGTGATTCCCGCGGCTTTGGCCAATGCTAGAATGCCGGGCCGTTTGGTGCGATTGAGCTGGCGTAATCCGGCGTGGGCAAGAATGCGGTTCTCGCGTTGCAACGGAACCATGTCGGCAAGCGTACCGAGCGCAACGAGATCCAACATGGTGCGGACATCAAATTCGACGAATTCGTCAAGTCCCTTTTCGCGGCCCATTTTCACGAGACCGTGGATGAGTTTGAACGCCAGCCCGGCTGAACACAGCTCGCGGAAATCTGATTCGTCTTCATTCGCAAGTTGCGGGTTCACAATTGCATGCGCAGGTGGCGCGGGATCAGAAACCTGATGATGGTCGAGCACTATTACCGGAACACCCTTCTTTTCTAGAAGATCAATTTCATCCACCGAGGTGGACCCACAATCTACCGCTAGCAACAAATCAGTCTCGTGTTTCTCGAGGCAGTTTACCACTCCTTCCACAGTAAGCCCGTAACCTTCGACCATTCGATGCGGCAAATATGCTTCCATCTGCCAACCCAATGTGCGCATACAATCAACCAGTAACGCAGAAGAAGTTACACCATCAACATCGTAATCGCCAAAAACTGTAATACGTTCGTTACGTTCGCGCGCCATAAACAGTCGTTCCACGGCGACCGGTAAATTAGGAATGGCTTCCGGGGCGGATAGATTGGCCAAACGCGGCTCAAGAAATCTTCGTGTTTCCGCCTCGTTTGTTAGTCCGCGATTCATCAAGCATTGGGCGAGCAGATTTGAAACGCCCAGAGCCCGAGCTAAGCTCGCGGCAGAAGCGGGCTCGTTTTCAGCGATACGCCAGTGATGCTTCATTTTTTCGCTTCTTTTTTAGCGCGTCTCTTTTCGCGCCAATTGCGGGCCTTGTTTTCAAGAAAGGCAAGCTTGGACCCAATGCGCGGGAAACGCTTTTTAAAACCCATCTTTTGGGCACGAACTGTGGCCGATCCTTTGGATAAACACATAATGCCAATCACAATGAACAAAATGCCCTGAAGGATGGGCAGGAACAGCCCCACTATCCCAAGCAGGACAAAAGCCCCACCGACAATCAGCCATTTGATGCGCGCCAGTTTCCCCATAGCGCGGACAAGTTACTTCGCATCACCGGAATCTTCCGAGTCATTTTTTTTATGCAACAAAGAGGCGAGGATGGAGAACAGCAGAATTCCAACAACTACTACTAATGCTCCCCAGGCAGGTATGTCAAAATCCCTGAGCCATGGTTCAGCCAGCATCTTTAGGCCAATAAAAGCCAGCACGAGCGCCAGACCGTATTTGAGATAATGGAACACCTCGATCATGCCCGCCAAAACAAAGTACAGTGAGCGCAATCCAAGAATGGCAAACATGTTGGAGGTAAACACAATGTATGGATCGGTGGTTACAGCAAAAATCGCAGGAATAGAGTCCACCGCGAAGATCACGTCGGTGTATTCAATCGTCACCAGCACAATGGCCATTGGCGTGAGCATTCGTTTACCATCAATTATTACAATAAAACGCTCTCCCTCAAATTGATCGTGTACCGGGAAGAGTTTGCGCGCTAATTTGACCAATGGATTCTTGTCGGGCTCCACCCCGTCCTCATCATCGTAAAAGAGCATCTTGATGCCTGTGAACAGAAGGAACGCGCCGAACACATAAAGGATCCAATGAAATTCGGCCACCGCAACCGCACCTACGCCAATCATTAAGCCCCTCATGATTAGCGCCCCCATGATGCCCCAGAATAAAACGCGGTGCTGGTATATTGGCTTTACTTTAAAATAAGAAAAAATAAGCAGGATCACAAACACGTTGTCCATCGAAAGCGCTAACTCAAGTATGTAGCCCGTAATGAACGCCAGCTTGCTGATGTGTTGAAGCACAAGGGAATATTCCCCTTTATTGAGAACCCCGTTCCCGTCAGTATTAAACTGATTGAATATTGTTTCGTTAAAGCGAAGCGGGTCGGGGTTTTCAAAACTGGCATCATCATGTTTAATGAGGCACTCCTCTTGCTCCAACTTTCCATTACGGTTTGCATCTAGTTCAAGGAAGCGCTCACTCGACTCGTTATCGTACACTTCCGGTATGGCAGCAAAGGCGAACACCATGGCCAGAGTGAACCATAATGTACTCCAACCAAGTGCCTCCTTGAACCCAACTTTATGTGCTTTGCGGTTAAACAGCCCGAGATCGAGCGAGAGGATCAGCAGCATCCCAACCACAAACACCCCATAGTTCCAAGGGGCGATATTGACAGCAATCATGTCAGGCCTGAATCGTTACCGGATCGGCATCCTGAATCGGAGCCGCCAGCTCGGGGCGCTTGCCTTCATGCCACCATAATACGACGGCGCAGGCGATGTAGATGGAGGAATAGGTTCCGGTAATGATGCCCACTAGGAACATGAAGGCGAAATCATTAATTACCATCCCCCCAAAATAATATAGCGTGGCAGTCGAAAGCAATGTGGTGCCCGATGTGATAATGGTACGGCTGAGAGTTTGGTTCAGCGCTGCATTCATCACATCGGAAAAGGAGCCGCGCGTGCCAAGTCGTAGATTCTCTCGAATGCGGTCAAAGATCACGATGGTGTCGTTTATAGAGAAACCAATTATGGTGAGAATCGCCGCCACGATCGGAGCATTCAGCTCGCGACCACTCAGGAAAAACAGGCCACCGGTCAACAGCACATCATGTAAAACTGCAATGACGGCGCCAACCGCAAAAGAGTACTCATAACGGAACGCCACATAAATAAGAATGCCGAACAACGCCAGCACCGTGGCCACGAGTGCAGATTTTTGAATTTCTCCGCTCACGCTTGGTCCTACGAGGTCTTTGGAAAGAAGGGCGAAATTTGCTTCGGAATAAATTTCGTTCAGCCCGTTGATGAGCGCCGTTGCATCCCCGCTTTTGTAACTTAGGCGGAGCACTTGCTCACCTGAGGCTTGGTCCGATTGCAGTTCCGCCTGTAAGCCTTCATCGCCCAATGATAATTTCGCGGAAAGTTTTTCCTGAAGTTTCTCTGTCTCGTCTGAAACTTTGTCATTATCAAAACTCATCATCAGGCTCTGGCCACCCGCGAAATCGACACCCATTGTTTTATCCCAACCGCGGTTGAACACAAAAATTGTTGAGCACAGAATAAGTACCCAGGTGACCCAAATTGCAGGGCTCGAGAAAGCATTTTTTGCACGCGTCCTTCCGACTTTGTATTTCACAAAATTAATAGTCGGCAAGTCAGTCGTGGGCCTCAGGTGCATCGCGCGCTTCGAGTTTTCCGACCCGATCCATCCCATATTCAGTAATAAATCCAAAACCAACCGCGTGGCCACCAGTGCGGTGAACATGCTGGTGAGGATACCAATAGTGAGAGTAACGCCAAATCCCTGCACTGGACCTTTGCCCATATAAATCAATATCACTGAGGCGATCAATGTGGTTATGTTGGCATCAAAAATTGTGCCAAACGCCTTTTCATAGCCGGACCCAATGGCGCCTTTTAAGGATTTTCCGGTACGCAATTCCTCTCGAATGCGCTCGAAGATCAACACATTGGCATCCACCGCCATACCGATAGTAAGCACCACGCCGGCAATGCCCGGCAGTGTGAGCGTGGCGTCAAACCAAGAAAGCACACCCATGAGGATGAGAATATTCAGCGCAAGTGCAATGTTAGCAACAACGCCACACAATAAATAATAAACCAGCATAAACACCGCAACGGCGATGAGCCCATACTTTGCGGCGGTAAACCCTTTGAGCACTGATTCCTTTCCGAGTGAGGGGTCCACTTCGCGCTCTTCAATTATTTCCACCGGTGTTTCCAGCGGGTTCTCCAGTGAGTTGGCCAGCTCACGGGCTTCGTCGTAGGTAAAATCGCCACTAATCTCACCGCGCGAATGGATGCGACTGTTGATTGAAGGGGCGGAGATTAATTTACCATCCAGCACAATACACAGCGCACGTGGATCATCACCACTGACCTGATGCTCCTCCGTGATATTCCCGAATTTATCCGCGCCTGCGGCATCGAGTTTGAAGCTGATCTTCGCCATACCGCTGATCGGGTCGCGGATTGGGCTGGCACTCACGATGTGTTTTCCAGAAACGCATTTTTCCGGATGATCTTCCATCGTAACCACGAACAGGCTGCGCGTGTATTTCTGCCCGTCATCGTCCTTCAACGTGTAGTTGAGAAAATCCGCGCCCGGAATAAAATCCTCACGACTATTGAGTGCCGCGCGGCTACGTGCGTGTTCAAGCCGGAATTCCAGTTTGGCTATTTTCTGGATGGTCTCACGAGCGCGATCACGATCGGCCTTCGAGAGACCTGGGATTTGAATAATGATATGATCTTCGTTATCGTTCGAAGAACTTTGAATGATGGGCTCGGATACGCCGAATTTATCGATTCGTTTACGGATGGTCGCCATCGCCTGCTCGAGCCGGTCTTTACGCTTGGCGGAATCCGCCTGTTTTCCGGCACTGACAATGCGCACGGTAAATTGAGTGCCGCCCCGAAGATCCAGCCCCAGCTTCACCTTACCAGCGGCCATTGATTGAAGCTTCCCGAGGATAAAACGGTTGACCGCCTTTCGCGATGTTTCCGCCAAGTTATTTTTTTCCGAAACAGGAACACCATCAGCAATTTCCAATTCCAGAGCTCCATTAAGGCCCATTTTCTCACGCGCGGCTTTATCCGTTTTAAAATCTCCAATCAGCGGGAAATAGTTGGTGAGATTAGCCGAACCGATCGCTTGCTCCCATTTTTCTAGCGTCAAATCCCCTGCAGGGCTTGCGGCTTCAGCAGTCTTAATATTTTCCAAGATCAAGTCGAACTTGCCGTCATTCTTATCAATCGCTTCTTCCGCAAAGACATCTACCATTGGGCGACCCTCAGGTGGCAACCATTGCCACCCAAAGCCAACGCTGACTGCCAGCACAATGACCCAGCGCAAAAGCATCGGGCGTTTTTGGATTTGTTTTCGCTCCATGAAATTAGTCCTTGTCGGCGTCCTCACCCACTGTGGCCTCTACAGCGGACTTGCTAACCTCAATCTTTGAATCACCTGAGCGAAGAGTCACGCTCCTCTCTTTCACCGTTACTACCGTGCCGATGATACCGGCGGCGATGACTTTGTCGCCCGGCTTAAGTGCTCCCACAATCGCTTCGAGCTTCTTGCGTTGCTGGCTTTGCGGCCGCAAAATAAGCACGTACATAATGGCGAACAAAGGGCCGAACATGCAGAGCATTTGAATAAGGGCGTCTTTGCCTGAAGCAGGCTGACCACCTCCACCGCCTCCGCCCATCGCGAACCACGCGTCACTGATTAGATTTTCCATAGTCAAAAATGAGACGGCAAAGACTATGGGTAAAGCTCCCAATGGCAAGCTTTTACGGTGAAATTACGCATTTTTTCGCTGTGCCTCCACGCGAGTGGTGGGTGTATAACGAGAGGCGAATTCAGCCCGAAACTCGCCAAATGTGCCCGCTTCAATGTGTTTACGCACTTCGCTCATCAAACGCAAATACAGCCGCAAATTGTGTAAAGTCAGCAGCCGCAGCCCTGAAATCTCATCCACGTTGAGTAAATGCCGCACATATGCGCGTGTGTGATGGGTGCAAGTGAAGCAATCGCAGCCAGACTCAATGGGCCCAAAGTCTTCCTTGTACGCCGCGCCTTTGAGGGCAAACGCGCCATCATAGGTAAACGCCGTGCCATTCCGAGCCAATCGCGTGGGCAGTACACAATCAAAAATATCCACCCCGCGAGCCACTAGCTCCACCAATTGCGCGGGAGTGCCTAGGCCCATCGCATAGCGCGGCTTGCCGGCTGGCAGCAGCGGCGCGGTGTGTGCCGCCATCGCAAGCATCTCCGGTTCCGGCTCGCCCACACTAAGGCCGCCTATGGCGTGACCGTCAAAATCCAGGGCGATGATGTCGGCCGCGCTGCGCTCACGCAAATCCGCGTGGCATCCGCCCTGCACAATCCCAAAAATCAATTGCCCATCCGCGCGCGGTTGTTCGCGGCATTCGGCGGCCCAACGCGCGGTACGCTCCACGGCGGACACCACACGTTCACGCTCGGCGGGATACGGCGGACAATCATCAAACACCATCGCGATGTCGCTGCCCAAGTCACGCTGAATGGACATCGCCTTCTTGGGCCCAAGAAATAATGGCGAGCCGTCGATGTGCGATTGGAAGGCCACGCCGTCATCTTTAATCTTCGCCATCTTCGCCAAACTGAAAACCTGAAACCCGCCGCTGTCGGTGAGGATTGGTTTATTCCAACCCATAAAGGTGTGCAAGCCGCCCGCGGCGTGAATTGTTTCCGGTCCGGGGCGAAGGTTGAGGTGATAAGTGTTTCCGAGAATGATTTGCGCTTCAAGCTCGTTAAGGTCACGCGTGTCCAACGTCTTCACTGTGGCGCGAGTGCCCACGGGCATAAACATTGGCGTTTGGACTTCGCCATGCGTGGTGGTAAGTGTACCACGCCGTGCATCGCCGTCGGTATTGCGCAGCGCAAACATCAGGCCAACTCTGACTGCACGCGGGAAACCGCCTCGGTCAAGGGGACATTTTCGCGGCCACCCTCAGCACGCAACGTGAATTCCACGTTGCCCTCTTTTAGCGAGCGCGCGCCCACGCTCACTCGCACAGGAATGCCGATGAGCTCGGAGTCTTTGAATTTCACGCCCGGACGCACGTCACGGTCATCCATCAGCACTTCGATACCCGCAGAAGTCAGTTCGTCGTAAATCGCTTGAGCGGCTTTCATCACTTCACCCCCGGGCGCGATGTCGAGCACGGTGAGGCAAACCTGCCACGGCGCAACCGCTTGCGGCCAAATTACGCCGTGCTCGTCGTTGCCGCATTCGATAATCGCCTGAAACGTCCGCGTAACGCCAAGCCCGTAACAGCCCATCACGAAAGGATGTTGTTTACCGTCTTCCGCGAGAAAATTAGCGTCGAGCGCCTCGGCGTATTTAGTGCCGAGCTTGAAGACGTGCCCCACCTCGATGGCGCGCTGAATCTTCAACGGTTGACCGCTTTCGCTCAACTCGCCTTCGCGCACGGTGCGGAGATCCGCCCATTGCACACCCGGCAAATCGCGGGCAACATTCACATTGCGGATGTGAAAACCATTCTCATTCGCGCCCGTCGACATGCCAGCAGCATTGCGTAGTTGTTCATCGATGAACACCGGAATGCCCTTCACGCCCACCGCTCCAAGACTGCCGGGATGCGCACCGAGCGCGGCGTGAATTTCCCCTGCTTCCGCCGCTCGGAAAATTGCTGTGCCGAGCGCACCACAAAGTTTAGATTCATTAATCTGGTCGTCGCCGCGCACCAACGCGATGACCGGTTTTTCTTCAGCTATGAATACGAGCGTTTTAATCTGGGCCTCTGCGGCGATGTTATACGGCGCTTGCGTAAGATTCTCGATAGTCTTCACATTCGGTGTGGCAAACTTCTCCAAACCCCCTGTACACTCACTCGAGGTGGTGGTGGTCGCACCTTGACTGTTTGCCTTCTCAAGATTAGCGGCATACGAGCCGTCTTCCGTATACGCTACTTCGCTCTCGCCTGTAGGCGCGGGCACCATGAATTCGTGCGAATGCTTACCGCCCATCACACCGGTGTCCGCCTCGACCGGAAACGTCGTCACGCCGCATCGCTTGAAAACTTGCACGTACGCGTCGTAGATTTTTTGATAACTAGTCATTGCCGCTTCATCGGAAACATCAAAGCTGTACGCGTCTTTCATAATGAACTCCCGCGCGCGCATCAGCCCAAAACGCGGGCGAATTTCATCCCGAAACTTGGTTTGAATCTGGTAAAAACTCACGGGTGCCTGCCGATAAGAATGCAGCTCCGTCGATGCCAGCGTGGTGATGACCTCCTCGTGCGTGGGGCCAAGCAGCCATTCGCGGTTTTTGCTATCGCGCACTTTAAAGAGAACGTCCGCCGCTTGCTCGTATCGGCCGCTTGCCTTCCAGATTTCCGGCGGCTGCACGGCTGGCATCAATACTTCCAGCGCGCCCGCGCTATCCATTTCCTCGCGGACGATGGCTTCGATCTTTCGCAGAACCCGAATGCCCGATGGGAGAAACGTGTATAGCCCACCGGCTAATTTACGCACCAAACCGGCGCGTAATAAAAGTTGATGAGAATGAATCTCCGCCTCAGCAGGGGCTTCCTTCAATGTGGGAATGAACGTTTCGGTCCAGCGCATGCGGCAGTAATAGCGGAGAGCGGGCGCGACGGCAACCTTGCCCTACTTTACAGTATTACAAAGAGAAGCCATATCACCGATACGCACTTCCAGTCGATCACCACTTTCGATCGGCCCCACACCGCTCGGTGTCCCGGTGAGGATGATGTCTCCGGGGAGAAGCGTCATGTTCGTGGAAATGAAGCTCACCAAGTGAAAACAGTCAAAAATCATTTGTCCGGTGTGTGAATTTTGGCAAAGCTCACCGTTCCTAAACAGTTGAATGGTCAGGTTATTCGGGTCCGCCTTGGTTTCGATATACGGACCCAAAGGGGTGAATGTATCAAAGCTCTTGGCGCGCGCCCATTGGCTTTCGCTTTGTTGAATGTCGCGATCGCTAATATCCTGCGCCGATGTGTAGCCAAAAATGTAGCGACCGGCGGCTTGCGCGGTAACGTTGCGCACACGACGACCAATCACGATGGCCAATTCCGCCTCGTAATCATTGCGGTGGCTAGAAAAAGGTAAATCAATTTTACCGCCATCGGGGATCAACGAAGTGGGAGCCTTCAGCCAGAAGAGTGGCTGTGTTGGGGGGTTAAGGTTGGACTCGCGTGCGTGATCTGCGTAATTGAGCCCCACTGCAATTACCTTGCTCGGCTGAACAGGCGTAAGTGTTCTGATACTACGCGTGGGCGTGATGCCGCGCTTAACGAAGGAAGGCGAACCGAAAACATCGCCCTTCAGTTTGTAAAGTTTACCGTCAACAACCTTGGCGTAAAAGATGTCATCTCCTTTTTGAAACCGTCCGATAGCTGCCATATCCCAAGTTATTAACAGTCAAAACGCATATCCGCAAGCCAAAAACATTGTAATTTCAGTCAAATAACGGGTAATTTTTGCTCTTGAAATTCCATGTCATAGTTGCAGTTTCAGTATTTCTATCCCTGTTCGAACCTTTGTTCGCTGCCGAAAAGGAAATCACATGGAACGCATTTCGCAAGCACCTCGCCTTGGACATGCGAGACACGTCATTGGTTGAAGTACTTGGTGGCATACAACGCGAAACTGGCTGGCAAGTCCGGATGCAAACGGGTCTTAACCGGCCTGTCTCGGTGAAATTCAAACCTAAGCCCGTGGGAGAAGCATTGCGGTTTCTGCTAGGCGACCTTCATTACACACTCAGCGCACGCCCCGGCGAACCTGGGAAACTGGAGGTTTACTCAGCTAATATCATCGCCGAAACCGAACCGATGGCAGAACCGGTTTCCAAGCCGAAGGTCGCGCCCAACCAGCTCGCCGTCATATTTCGCCCTGAACAAGACGCAGTCGCCCTAGCCAAGCGTTTTAATGCCAATCTTCTCGGTTTCATTAAAATTGCCAACGTCGCACAGCTTAAGTTCACTGACCCGCGCGCCATGGCCGCTGCGCGCCAAGCCATGGCCGAGCTCGGCGTCACGGATATAATCGATGACGTGCATTTATACCCTCGCCCCGCCACACCTGTTCTAGTGGCAGGCGGCACGGGCGTACTACCCGTGTCCGTGCGGCCGGAAGAAGTCGACACAAAAGGTCAACTTATCATCGGCCTCATTGACACCGCCGTGCAACCCGCCGGACTTGACCAACCCGGATTCCTTTTGCCCGCACTTTCAATGTCCGATCCTTTCACTCCCCCGAACAGCGCACCCACCCATGGCACATCAATGGCCGGGATTATTTTGCGCGGCCTAGCCAATAAAGACTTGGGCGTGCAAAACAGTCCCGTGCGGATTTTGCCGGTGGATGTGTTTGGAGCTAATGTAAACGCCAACTCTTTCAACATCGCCAACGGCATCACCGAAGCGGTGAACAACGGTGCCACAATAATTAACCTTAGCCTCGGCAGCTATCAAGCCAGCCCGCTGCTTCAGCGCATCATCACTACACATCATAAAAATGGGGTGCTTTTCGTGGGCGCAGCCGGCAACGAACCCGTGACCACGCCACATTTCCCCGCCGCGCACCCGCAAGTGATGGCCGTCACAGCCACACGCCCCAACGGCGAGCTGACGGCATACGCTAATCGCGGTAATTTTATCGATGTCGCCGCGCGCGGAACGCATCCAGCGCGATTTGGAAACCGCACATACGCCATCAGTGGAACTTCAGCATCCTCAGCTTATATCAGCGGACTATCCGCCGGGCTTGCCTCACATCACCAAAAAAATCCCAGAGAAATCCGTGAGTTAATCATCGAGAACCGCCCCTTCGCCCCGCCGCAGCCGAAGGAAGAAAAGAAAGATTAACGGCGGCGCTCAATACGCACGGATACCAAGCGTGTTTGAGGCAGTATAAACTTCTTTACCTCCACCCGCACGCAATTCGGCTGGAATTTTGCAAGCACCAGCGCCGCCACATCCTCTGCAAGTTTCTCGATCAACCGCCATTCACCGGCATCGGCCATTTTTGTGAGAGCCATCGTCACCGCATAGTAATCAATCGTGCCACCAATTGCATCGGCCTTGGCGGCTTCGGCAAAGTCGTGCTCCATTTCGACAGTGAACAAAAGTCGTTGTGGAGATGCGCGTTCCTCGTCAGGCACGCCCACACGGGCGTGTATTTCAAGATCAGCAATGGTGATTGTATCATTCATTAGCAGAAATTGGCGCGGGCCATTCCATTCCGGATTCCTTCAATATTTCCTCCAACTCGCCCAAGTGTTCCACGATCAGCTCCGGCTCTGCTTCCTCCAGCTGTTCGCGAGAATTGTAACCGGTCAATACGGCGCAAGAGTGAATACCGCCCGCATAAGCGGTTTCCACATCATGCTGCATGTCGCCAATGAACATCGTTTCCTCGGCAAGTAAATTTTGTTCTTTGAGAATTTGGGCTATACGCACTCGCTTATCCATCACGCGCACATAAACATGATCAAAATCAAACGCAATGCGCGCAGACTGCTCGCGGTAATGATCCGGATGAATGGTGCTCAGCAAAAAAGTGCGCAGGTGCTTTGACTTACAAAAGCTAAAAAAATCCTCTGCAAATGGAAGCAATTCGATGGTTTTCTGCTCGACAGCGAAACCGAGTTTGTACCATTTCTCTAGTTGCTGCAATGGCACTCCTGGTGCAACACGTTCGTAGAATTCATCGAAGGGTAAACTGAACTTCGAGCGAAACTCCTCAAGGCTCATTTCCGGATAACCGGATTGGGTGAAGGTGTAATTGGTAGCACGCCACACCGCAGGCAAATCGTTCACCAATGTACCGGACCAATCAAACAGCACGTTACGAATCATCCCCCCTCCTTTTCATTCGCTCCTGAATCCACATCTTCCGTCGGCTTCGCGCGTAAATTGATACGTTTAGGGCCCACCTGTGCTGGAGATTCACCTTCAACCCCCTCTTCGTGGATCGTCTTACCTCGCAGGTTAATTTTTCCGGGAGGCTTCTCCCCAACTTTCTTTTCCCGAAGCCCCGCCTCAGCAACCAGTACAGCCTTGTCGGCTGGCTTCAATAAAACCGCGGCGACGATAGCCGCCACCACTGCGATGGCGGCACAAATAAAATACGGCAATCGTATGGACACATCCAATAATCCCAACGCAATCAACGGCCCAATAATCCGCGCGAGACTCCCGATGCTTTGAGTGACCCCCATAACTTCGCCCTGCTCATTGGGGCCTGCGTTGAGGGAAATCAGCCCGTAAGTTGGCGCGCGGTACACACTTGAACTGACGGAAAATAAAGCTAATGCACCGAGCAGTAAATAAAAGTGCGGCGCATTCGCTAGTGGTAACCACGCAAGACTGAGTCCCAACAAAGCAAGACCGACAACGATCAACCATTTTTCACCCAGCCAGTTTACAAGTGGACCGATAAACTTTCCTTGAATAACAGCTCCAATCAGGCCACAAAATACCAACATGTAATAGGCAATGGTACGCGTATAATCAATGGTGGCCACCTTGCCTTCTGGTGGGGCAAATTCCCAGTTCTCTAAGGAGATCCGCCCGCTCTTGGGCGCGTTAATGACATTGGTGCTCGCAAACGTGACCAAAGTGCAAATGGGCTCACCTCGTCGCACTTCTTCACCCGTAACCACGTGCCAATTTGGAACGGGAAAAGGTTCATCAATATCCGGCACAGGAACATCCTGTTTGAAGGCAAATGTACCAGGAGATTCCTTGGTGCCGGTGAAGGTCACTACAAAGGTAGATTCAAAACAAGTGAAACAAAATGTGGCCAAGAAAAATACGCCCATTAGACAAGCGAGCTGTTTACGTTTCAACATTCGGGTGATTTGTTGAAGGCGCGGCGGTGGAGGCGCAGGATCGCTCTCAGGCCGGCGGCTTTCTCCCAGTACAAAATACGCCAAAATGAGGTTGAGGCCACAAATGGTGGCCGCCGTCCAACCAGGGCCGGTAACGCCAAACCATTCCGCGCTCAGCGCGCCCAACGCCGGCCCCACAATAAAACCCAAGCCGAAAGCCATGCCAATGAGTCCCATACGTTTGGATCGGTCTTCCGGCGAGGAGATATCGGCGATATACGCACTGGCCACAGACAGGTTGGCCCCACAAACACCCGCTGCCATACGAGAGGCAAGCAGGCCCCACAAAGATTCATAATAACACGCTAACGCAAACAAGATATATGAGATACATGCGCCTGCAGTGCTAATGAGCAACACGGGGCGGCGCCCAATGCGATCGGAAAGGCGGCCCCACCAAGGAGCGAAAAGGAATTGCATCAATGAGTACGAGGCCACGAGGAGCCCGGCAATAATGCCCGCCGCGCCATAAGTTTTCGCGTAGAGCGGCAACATAGGCAGCACGATCCCAAAACCAACCAGATCGATGAAGACAGTTAGGAAAACAACCAACAGTGATGCTTTACGTGCCATGCGAGACGGGCGTGACGTTAGCGTGCAAGAGCCCTGCGGGGAAGCAAAACCGATCAGACTTTTTCAGGTTTGATGGACGCTGATCCGTAAAGCCACTGCCAGCTTGCCCGGAGATCTTCCAATATCATATAGAGCGATGGCACTAACACGAGCGTAACGAGAGTGGCAAACATTACGCCGAAGCCAATCGAGACAGCCATTGGGATGAGGAATTGGGCTTGTACACTTTTTTCAAAAAACACCAGAGGTGTGAGCCCAGCAAATGTTGTCAGCGAAGTAAGCAAGATCGCTCGAAAACGTGCCACACCACTCACGCGCACGGCATCAATAAGGTTATTATGCTTAGGTCGATTACGATTTACAAAATCGACCATCACAAGGCTATCGTTCACAACCACACCAGTGAGTGCCACGACGCCGAACATCGAGAGTACAGTTAATTCCATCCCCATTATTAGATGGCCCAATACCGCACCAATAAGCCCAAATGGGATCGCAATCATCACGATAAAGGGCTGAATATATGACCCAAACGGAATCGCAAGCAGTGCATAAATCATCACCATCGCCACAAGAAACGCACGATACATGCTGTTAAGCGTGAGTTCCTGTTCCTGCCTCGCACCCTGAAAACTGTGTTGAAGGCCGGGAAATTCAGCAGATAGTTCCGGCAAATCTTTCTCTTCCAAACTCGTGATGAGTTTGTTGGGCTCAATACGGGTGATGTCCACCTCGGCAGTGACATTCACCGACCGTCGCCCATCAACACGGCGAATACTCGCGTATCCACGACCTTCCACGGTGTCGGCGACTTCAGTAAAAGGAACCCGAAATCCTTCGCGCGTAAGAATACGCAGGTCATGTAAATCATGCAGCGAACGTCGGTGGTTCGCTGGGTAGCGCACCATGACTTTTAAATCATCCCGGTTGCGCTGAATTCGCTGGGCTTCCTCGCCAAAAAAAGCCTGTCGGACTTGACGCGCAAGGTCAGTTTGACGCAAACCGAGCAATTCCGCCTCGGGCTTGAGTTTGATTTTGAGCTCACGTTTCCCAGCACGAAATGTATCGGAAATATCCTGCACTCCGGGATAGCTTTTTAAGCGCAACTTCAGCTCCTCTGTTGCGGCCTTGAGCGTCGAAAGGCTTGGGCCACTTAAACGGATATTTATTGGTTTTCCCGCCGAAAAAATACTGGCGCTGAACCCAACTTCCGTGGCCCCGGAAAAATCGCCAGCCAACTCGCGCCAACGATCAGCCATGCCTTGACTGGTGATTGTTCGATCCTCAGATGGGGCGACTTCCAAATGCACTTCACCCTTGTGACTGCCAAAATGATTAGCATCGTAGTTACCTCCCGCCATCTCCGCCTCCATCCGAAAAGGTTGCTGCCCAATACTGGCAAGCGAGTGGAGGATTGTATTAGTCCCATCATTTCCGCTCGCAGCTATCTCGAGACGCAACTCTTCGGCGGCGTCTTCCAGCTGTCGCACGGCCTTTTCAGTTACCTGCACTGGCGTTCCGCGCGGAAAACTCACCCACGCAGCCACGTTATCCCCTTCCACGGAAGGCAGGAAAATGAATTTGAAGTGGCCACCAGCATAACCTGCCAAGGTGAGAAACAAAGCCGTTACCCCAATTGAAAGAGTGAGGTAACGCCAACGCAAACAGCTCTCGAGAAAGGGTTGGTAGATTTTCAAAATAAACCACTCCACGCCTCCTGAAAAAAAAGACTGTAACCGTGACCATAGCCCCGATTTTTTTTTGTTTTTCACATCAGGCAAATTTCGTAAATGCGCCGGCAAAATCAAAAGGCATTCCACGAGTGAAAACAAAAGAGTTGGCATTACAATCAACGGAATATAGCGCAATATTTTTCCGGTATTCCCTTCGATTGCAAGCAATGGATAAAAGGCCGCCACAGTGGTGAGCACCCCAAAAATAACTGGACGCCCAACCTCCAACGCACCGCTAATTGTGCTCTTAATACCAGCGCCGTATTTTTCCTGATGAGTGTAAATATTTTCGCCGAGCACGATCGCGTCATCGACCACAATTCCTAGCACAACAATAAAAGCAAAGAGTGTAATGAGGCTAATGGAGGCGTCCATTGCCGGCATTAACCACAACGTGCCTAGGAACGATACCGGAATCCCAAAGGTTACCCACATTGCCAACCGAAACCTCAGAAATAAAGCAAGAATGAAGAATACCAAAATCAGTCCTGCCCGGCCGTTACGCAGGAGAAGGTCGAGCCTGCTTCTCAGGTACGAAGAATCGTCCTGCCACGTTTCCAGTGTGACACCAACCGGCATGTTAGCCTCCGCAGTGGCAACATAATTTTTCACAATCCTCGAAACCTCCAACGCACTTTGATCACCTACGCGAAACACCCGCACCAGTGCCGAGGGCTGACCATCAAAGCGAGCGTGCGAATCCACCTCCGCGAACCCATCAACAACTTGTGCCACTTGTCCTAAAGTAAGCCGACTGCCGTCTTGATGGGTGCGCACCGGCAGCGATTCGAAGTCGACCTGTCCATATGCCTGAGCTTTGGCGCGAAGCAGAATATCACCACCCGCAGTCTTAAGCATACCCCCGGGAAGATTCAGGGAACTTTCGCGTACGGCGGCTGCCACCTCATCAAAGGTTAGACCATAACGGCGCAAATCCTCTTCGCGTAACTCGATGGAAACTTCATAGGGGCGTACATTCACCAACTCCACCTGAGTGATCCCCGGTCGAGCCAGTAATTCATCCCGAACACGTTCACCCGCGCGCTTGAGTGCCACTTCACCCACTTCTCCCTTGACGGCAACATTAACAACCTGTTTACGGATGATGATTTCGCTAATGACAGGCTTGTCTGAATCCTCAGGGAATGTGTCAATCGCATCCACCTTTGCCTTGGCCTCATCAAGAAACTTTTGTCCGTCCGTATGCGGCAACAACTCGATGGCCACAATGCCCATTCCCTCGGCCGCGGTAGACACCATTTGCTTTACGCCCTGCAGTCCCTGCACCGACTGTTCCACGCGTGCGCAGATGCCCTCCTCTGTTTCCTCCGGCGCCGCGCCAGGGTACGGCACCTCAATCAAAACCCAATCCGAGTCAAACTCTGGAAACACTTCTTGTTTGATTTTCGGGATTGCCAAAAACCCCGCCAACAAAATAAATGCTGCCAATAAGTTTGCCGCCACGCGATTGACTGCGAACCATTCAATGACCCTATTCACTTGCGCGGACCTCCATGCCTTCGACAAATGAATCGAGCGCAGAAAGGCAAACCCGATCGCCGCCTTTCAAGCCAGAGCCAATCACCACTCGATCGCGATCGCTCCACAAAGTTTTCACTACTCGGGAAAACAATTTGCCTTCACGAAGCACATAAACCACTCCACCCTCACGCAATGCCGCGCGAGGCAAAACAACCACACCCGTCATCGGCTCCCCTTCAATGAGTGCCATCACAAAACGCCCAAAACTCAACGTAGAGCCCCCCTCGGCATACGGCGCAACTACACGTGCCACCACCGCCATCATGCGCGTGCCCGCCTCTACTTCACCCTCCGTACGAATGATCTGGCCGGACCACTCATTGTCACCCGTGGTGAGTCTCACCAGCGGACCATCAATCATACCGCCACGCAAAGAGTCTCCCAGCCGCAGATATTTAAGGTCCTTCATCGGCAAGGGCAACCGCACTTCCGCTACTGCCACAGGTTGAATTTTCGCTAACACGCTCGCCCGTGACACCAATTGACCCACTCCTATTGACTGTGATTTTACACGACCAGCAAATGGCGCGAACATAACGCAACGCTTCAAGTTCACCTGCGCTTGATCCCGACCCGCCTCCGCAGCTGTTAACGCAGCTTTGCCCGATTCGTATTGCGCGCGCGAAGCTCCAATTAACGCCTTTGCCGAAGCCAAATCTGCTCTCCCTTCACGCAACTGGGAATCGCGAACCAATAACGCGGGTGGCTCACCTTCTCGACCCAGCAACTTCCACTCAGCGCGTGCTGCAGTGGCCTCTGCTTCTTCACGAGTGATACGTGCCCCCGCTTGCGCCATTTGCGCTTCACCGCGACTTACTTGCGCTAAAGCGTTAGTCATGGATGCAAGAGCAGATTGAATGTTCGCCGTGGCCTGGCGCAATGCCAGTTCATAATCACCCGGATCGATCCGCACCAATTCTTCTTCATGCACAAAAAGACCGCCGGCGACCAGTTGAGGGGAAACCCAAACTACGCGGCCACTTACTTCCGGGGCCAAGTCAATTTCGCGGCGCGGCATCACTGTTCCCTGTGATTCCACCACCGGTGTAAATATTTCCAGTTTCACCGCGAGAGCTTCCACGCGGGGTTTAAAGCGCACTACAGGACTCGGTGAGATTAATTTTCGGTTAGTCGCCAACCACCAAGAACAATATGCTCCCGTCAAAAGCACCAATACCGGCAAAGCAATTTGTAAAACACGGCGTGTCACGGTGTCCCCTTCGTTGCGTTCTTTGGGATGCCAAAGCTTCCGCCGAGCGCAAGGTGAAGATTCACGCGATTTTCCAAGCACAACCTCCGCACCCCCACTTGCTGGCTCTGCAATCCATTGACGCGCCGCTGAGTTTCAAGCACACGGATAAAGGGTTCTAGGCCGCGCGCGAAACGATCCTCCGCAAGCACCAAAGCCTGCGCGGCCATGCCGGCAGACTCCGCTAGACGTGACTCACGAGCGCTTAACAATTGTTCGTTTACTAACGCTATTTCCACTTCGGCGAACGCATTAAGCACTATGCCCCGATATTGGATCACCGCTTCCGCTGCGAGAGATTCCCTTAATTTTACTTGGGCCCGCAAACGACCGCCATTAAGGATCGGCTGCGTGAGGTTGGACCCCAAAGACCACACGAGCAAATGATTGTTCAACAGATTTTCCAACTCGTCACTGGAAGTGCCACCAGAAGCAGTGAGTGAAAATTTTGGGTACAATTCCGCTTGTGCCACAGCAATGCGAGCATCGGCGGCTATCAACCGGCCGTGCGCACCCAAAATATCCGGGCGACGCGTAAGTAGTTGTGATGGTAAGCCGATAGGGATCGGCGGCGGCAAATCCGGCAATTTCGCTATACCCCCGAGCGCGCCCGCCGGATAACGGCCCAGCAAGACTTCCAGTTGTCGCTGCGCCTGCGCGAGCGGAGAACGCCATTGCTCCACAGTCGCGCGGGCGGAGGCCAGATTCGTCTCAGCCAAACGCAAATCCAACGCCGGCCCCACGCCAAGTCCATAGCGGAGGTCGGCCTGACGTACAGTAAGATCAAGAATGCCGAGATTGCTTTGTGCCAAACCCAATTGTTCGCGCGCCTCGGTAAGTGCCAGCCACACTTTCACCGCCTGTGCGGCAAGAGATTGCTGCGCCGCGGCCAACTCAGCCTGCGCCACGGCGGTGTCCATTGATGCGGCAAGTTGTCCGGCGCGAATTCGACCCCACACGTCCAACTCCCAGTTGCTGGACAGAGCAAAACCATAATTCTCAGAACGCGAAGTGAGTACTGACATGTCGCCAATTGGCAGACCAATAAAGTTGCTGCGTTTTTTACCGGCATCCAGAGAGGCATTCAATGTGGGCCGACGATCTGCTCCCGCAATCCTAGCGCGTAAGCGCGACTGCTCCAATCGAACCGCCGTCATTTGAAGGTTCGGATTATTAACCAACGCCTCCTTGACGAAACCCGTCAATTCCGTGTTGCCCAAAGATTCCCACCATTCTCCGGTCGGGTCATTAGTCGAACTTTGGCCCGAGGACCAATTCTCCGGCAGGTTCATCGGAAAACCCTGTTGCTCTGGCAATCGCAGCGCGCACCCCACGAGTGAATAAACAATCACCATCATCACAAAATGAAAACATCGCGCACTCATCGAGACTTTGCCTTGAAACCAGCGGTCAGGAAATTCACCAAATGATCAATCATCGCCTCCGTGTCATCAGGATTGCAGCAGTCGCCCGAAAAAGTTCGCAGTCGTTCAGCGTCTGCCATTGTGTGCGCCATGGCGCCGACTAAAAAATGAATGCGCCAAAAAAAATCTTCCTCCGGCAATTTTGGCACGGCCCGTTGCAATGCGGGAATAAACCGACCGGCCACCTCTTGTAATTGCCGGTCAAGCATCGCCTGGATTTTTGGATCTGGTTCCATAAAGCAACGACCTAATAACTGCATAAATACCGCCCCTCCTTTTTTTGGGTTTCGGCTCAATCGCAACGCAGGGCCAACCAACGCAGTAAGCACTTTTGACAGCGGAACAACCCTTCGTCCATGCGCGCGTTCTTGCTCTTCCAGCAAGGCCAACCGCTCGGCATTCAACGGCACCAACCGCCGCGCCATCACGGCCTGAATCAGAGACTCCTTGCTTCCGAAGTGATAATGCACTGCTGCCAAGTTCACCTTAGCGCTGCTGATTACTTGACGCAACGATGTCGCATGGGGTCCACGCGCAGCAAACAAGTTCTCTGCCGCATCCAAGATATTACCCTTTGTATCATTCGCCTTCATCTATTAATTCATACGTTCGATTGAATCAGTCGAACAATTTAACTGCTGAGATACAATTGTCAAGATGGAGTTGGGTTATTGAAAATTAACTGAGTTTTTGCCCAGCGCGCAGAGAGAAACCATTAAGGAAATCGCCTGAGCCCAAAGATCGGCCGCCCTCTCTTTGTAACTGAAGAACATTTAACGACTGTTTTCCGCACCCAATCAAGATGCCGTCTTCACCTGCTGATAACACTTCGCCAGCGATTCCTTCCGTGATGGATATATTGGCGGATTGAATTTTAACCAAACTCAATTTATCTGTGGGTAGGTACGTGAAAATCCCGGGCCATGGCGTAAAAGCGCGCAGCTTTCGAAAAATAGTTTCGGCAGATTCTGTCCAGTCAATTTGGCCATCTTGTTTAAGGATTTTTCGCGCATACGTCGATCGAGCTTCATCCTGTGAAACTGGCTTACAAGTGCCATCGAGATAACCGGGTAGCGATTCAGCTAGCAGCGCGGCACCCAATTGCGCCAATCGATCGTGCAAGGTTTGGGCGGTGTCCCCTTCAGTAATTTCAGTTTTCACTGTGGAAATAATGTCGCCTGTATCAAGGCCAGCATCCATTCGCATGAGCGTGACACCGGTTTCAGCATCTCCTTCGAGGATGGCCCATTGGATAGGGGCCGCACCGCGATGCCGCGGCAGGAGTGAGACGTGCACATTCAGCGCGCCATGCTGTGGCAGGTCGAGCGCTGACTGAGGAAGGATTTGCCCAAAGGCTGTGACCACAAAAAGGTCTGGCTCAAAGGAGGCAAGTTGTTCAATGGCCTGAGGGGTGCGAAGTGTTTGTGGCTGGATAACCGGCAAGCCCAGTTCAAGTGCGCATTGTTTTACGAAACTGGGTCGGGGTTTCAGTTTGCGTCCAACGGGTCGGTCGGGCTGGGTGACCACGCCTACCACGTCAGCAACGGGGCTTGCGTGGAGGGCGACGAGCGGCAAACAGGCCAGTTCGGCCGTGCCCATGTAGAGCACGCGGGGAAGCATTAGTTGCAAAACTCCAGTTGCCCCAGCGCTTCCGCTACGCCGCTAAGTACTTTGACGGGCGATTGGGTGGAATCAATATCATGCACAATGTCGGCGGCGAAACAATCCAGCACGGGCTGGGTTTCCTGCTTGTAGGTTTGGAAGCGTTGCCGGATGATTTCTAGGTTAGCATCGTCTAGTCGGCTTTCTAAGAGGGCACGGCGCTGGATGCGCTCGATCATTTGCTCCTGATCCGGACAGGCGAGATGCAGCACAGCTAACACGTTGACATGTTCGCCAATCATTTCCACCTGGTGTGGATTGCGCGGAATGCCATCGAGAACCAGAAAGTCTTGTTTGGGATGGAATGCCCCCTTTACGATGGCACTCTCCATGTTTTTTTGCCAAAGGGTGATGGTGAATTCATCGGGCACCAACTCGCCTCGACTGGAGTATTCAAGGAACGTTTTACCCAGCGGATCATCCGGGCGTAAATTCCGAAACGCATCACCACAGGCGAAGTAATAACAATTCGGAAGATTGCGCAAAATGCGACCTTGAGTTCCCTTGCCGGAACCAGGCGCGCCAAACAGGAGTACGGCGTTGTATTTCATTTGTTCAGGCATGACCAAGCACCTCCACTTCGGTAATATCAGTGTAAGCCAAAAACTCCTCCATCCATTGACCCTGGGACGCAAAAATAAATTGTAACCCGGTGGCGTCTACTACCGAAATGTAGCGGACGGAATATTCATTGGCATTAGTTCTCAGGATAAGCGCCTCATTAGTGGCGACCTTTGCACCCACAAACTGAGCAAAATATTCACTGAAAAATGCCGGAGTGAATTCATATTCAGAACTGTGATAATGCTCGAGCGACTTCGCAACCGGAACCGGAGCGCCATCAGCAGCGGATTCATCCACATATTGGGTTTCATCCACCGGCCCTTCAGCAAGATTGGCGTAGGGCGAATCCGGGTCGTCCTCATATTTTAAGCTCCGAACTGCCGGCAAAGGCGTTGGTGGCGTGGTGCCAGGAAGATCGACCGAGCCGGGAACGTCTGACGAGGCAAATTGGGCTGCACCAGTAGCCTGTTGCGGCGACATCACCAAGAAAACCACAGGACCAAGAACAGGCAAAACGGCACTCAGGACACACACCAATTTTACTGGCCTGTTTTTAAAACGTGCAATTTCATAACCGGCATAACCACTGAGGCCCATAACCAGTAAAGCTAGAAATATCCCAGCGGGATTAAACACCACTTCCGTACTCATACCACTGGCCGGTGGGCGTCGATTAGGGAAAGACGCCACCCCTGGAGGTTCAATAAGCTGGAAAGCAGGAGCCGGTTGAGACGCCGCATTGGTGGCGGCCGGCCGAACTGGAGTGGGACTTGTGGGCTTAGGCAGTGCCGGCAAACTATTAGTGGGCGCGGACACAGATTTCGGAATTCCTGTTTGGGAGTTTACCGCGGGCGGCGCAGGGGTATTGATCACTGCCACGGGCAGAGGTGTCGGTGCGGCAATCGGCTGGACAGGTTGATTCGGCGGCGCAATGACAACGGGGACCTGTTTACTCCGGGCTGCCTCAAGCGAACTCATTATTTTAAATTTAGCATCACGTGATTTTTGATTGAAAAGAGGATCCTTCAATAATTCACTCATCAGCACGCCCAAAGTGCGCACCGTGAACTGATCCCAACGGTGGCGCACGCCATTGCCAAACCCAGCGCCCTCAGGGCGAAGTATGACGCCATCCGGATTTACCGATAAGATGCTGTGTATCTGAACTGGCTCGCTCGCCCCCTGGTATTCCACGAGAAACGCAGCCCGCGTCTCCGGAACTACGGCCAACAGCCAAACAAAAAATGAAATCCACCCCCTCACTCCTCACCTAATGTGCACCAAAAAATTGGTTTCAGCAATCAAAATTTCCCTCAAGTGTTGAGAGTAAAGAATCAACATCCCGCTCGAAACCAAAGGCGGAAAGATGATCAGCCGCTGCCCCGTGCCTCCACACTGCGAGTGCGATTGTGTTTACCAGTTCCCCCTCTAAATCCTTGCGGGCCAGCCAACCACCCAAATAGCCAGAAAGCACATCCCCGCTACCCCCTTGCGCAAGGTGCGGGTTGCCACTGCCATTGATTATCACCGGCCCCTCAAAAGCCCCAATGAGCGTATGCCGACCTTTGAGGACAGTAACGGCTCCGCTGTATTGGGCGGAAAACCGACGGAGGGATTGTACTCGATCGGCTTGGATTTGGCCTGCTGTCGTTTCCAACATTCTTGCCGCTTCCCCGGGATGCGGGGTTACCACGCGCACGGCATTTTCCGGAACAGGTTCGCTAGATACCCATTCTAGCGCGCTAGCGTCTACCACGATTGGGTTTTTCGATTCCCGCCAAAGGTTAATAACCACCCGCCGTAAACTTTCAGGCACATCGGGCCCGAGTAAGCCCGGGCCAATGACCACTGCAGTGCATGCGCTTAATGTGTGAATCACGTTAGCATCCCACGGATGCACCATCGCCGATTGCAACTGTGCAGCCACAGGCGCATACGCGGGGGTAAACACGCTCACCAATCCCACGCCGGAACATGCAGCTCCGCGGGCAGCCAACACCGCCGCGCCATGATAGCCCGTGGAACCGGCGATAATCCCGACATGCCCAAAGGTACCTTTGTGTGCGTTGGCGTGACGCTTGGGAACGAATCTCTTAAAATCATTAGCATCAACCCATCGCAATTCGCCCAATGGTGGCACTTCGCTCAAACCAACTTCCGCAGCCACTTCCAAGAGTCCCACAAATTCTGAGGCATGATCTGAAATTAAGCCAGTCTTGGGCGCACCAACGGTTAACGTATAATCAGCGCGCACCGCCGCTCCTCGCGGTTGACCAGTATCTGCATCTAATCCGGAGGGGACGTCTATCGACAACACCGGAACACGCAAACCCTTTGTGCTTTCATTCAGTCGCTCGATAAAATCACACCAATCAGGTGATAGTTCCCGATTAAGTCCAATTCCAAAAACCCCATCCACTATGAGAGACACGCCGGAAAAGTCCGGCAAAGATTCAGTTCCGTCCACCAGCTTCATTAGCTGAACACCCTCCACCCCCTCCGCCGTGAGCAACTCGGCAGCGATGCGGGCATCATCCCCGTTTTTGCCTTTGCCAATCAGAAACAGCATCGTCGAGCCAGAATGATCCTCAAGATCGAAGGCACGGCGTGCCACTGCCTCTCCGGCAAGTTTCATCACCGTCTCTTGGCAAACACCTGCGGCCCAAGCGCGCCCCTCCCACTCGCGCATTTGCGCCACGGAGATGACAGGCAGCGGCATGCCTTAACGACGGTACAGCCCGGCGACTGCGCCGTAGCCGTTATATTTGAGAGTGCGAACGCGCACACCACCCGTTCCTTTCATTTCCTCGGTGGCCTGACTCCATCGCGGATGAGGCTTGGCGGGATCTACATTAGATTCAAACGGATACTCAACAGCTGAGAGAGTATTCCACAACGTCTTGGGCTGATTGCGTACGAACTCAATCTTCACAATGCTCTTGATGCTTTTGTATCCATACTTCCACGGAACAACCAGCCGTATCGGCGCACCGTTTTGCTTGGGCAAAGGTTTACCAAAAATACCAGTGGCCACAAAAGTGAGATCGTGCATCGCCTCAGCAATGCGCAAGCCTTCGGTGTAGGGCCACGGATACTGTGGCAGCCGCGCAATTCCTGGCATTTGAGCCGGAATCATCGCGGTGGTGAATTTAACATACCGGGCTTCTTTAGTGGGCTCGGCCAGTTCAAGCAACCGTCGCAGAGAAAAGCCCGACCAAGGCAGAATCATCCCCCACCCTTCCACGCAACGAAAACGATAGACCCGCTCTTCGATGCCAAACTTTGCCACCAAATCCTGTGCGTCCATTTTGAAAGGTTTCTTGCACAAGCCCCCGATAGTTACCGGCCATGGCGTAGTGCGAAAACCACCGACCAACTGTCGCACCTGAAACTTATCCGTCGAAAACTCATAAAAATTATTATAGCCAGTGCCCCACACTTCGGTGGTCGGTCGGAAGTTGGGGCTATATTTGGCGTTTCGCTTGCCCGGGTATCGCTTGAGGTTTTCCGCCGGTGTAGCGGCTGCCATGGCGTCACGCGCCAGCACCCCCCCGCTCAGTCCCGCTCCTAAACCCATTGTTTTAAGGAATTGCCGGCGATTGCTGTAGGTCGCTTCCGGTGTCACAGCAGACTCAGGCAAAAACCAATCAGGTCGAATAATGACGTTAGCCATGCAAATAATGTGCCACAGCATTTGCCAAAATGACATCTTTTTCCACCCACTGTTTTTGAGTGAAACAGTTTGCCACTTGGCACGGCACACTCCAAGAATGGGCCGTGGCCGCAATTGAAGAACAATTAATCCAGCAACATGTGCAACGTGCCCTCGCCGAAGACATCGGCACAGGTGACGTAACCACAAATGTGCTACTGCCCGCAGAAGCAATGGGAAGCGCGACCATTGTCGCACGCGAGTCACTCACAGTGTGCGGCACGGCGTTCGCACAAGAGGCCTTCGCCCAATTATCCGGAAAGACTAATTTTCGAACCGTAATTGAAGATGGCATAGTAGTTGGTGCTGGCGCGACATTGCTGAAAATTGAAGCACCCTGCCGTACGTTACTCACTGCTGAACGGACGGCGCTGAATTATCTCCAACGTCTTTCCGGGATTGCCACGCAGGCGGCGAATTATGTGGAGGCCGCTCGCGGCACTGGCGTATTGATTCTCGACACGCGTAAAACCACACCCGGCTGGCGGGCTTTCGAAAAATACGCAGTACAATGCGGAGGTGCCCGCAACCATCGCCGTGGACTCGATGACCTCATCATGATCAAAGACAATCACTTGGCCGCCTTGGAGGCTCCAAACCCCGTAGCCGACGCCGTGACGCGCGCGCATGAGGCAGAGCCGGATTTGAAAGTGGAAGTGGAAGCCGACACACTCGAACAAGCCGAAGCCGCTGCTGCCGCGGGTGCTGACATTATTTTACTGGACAACATGGCTCCGGAAATGTTGCGCGAAGCTGTGGCGCTCATTGATGGCCGCAGCCAAATCGAAGCCAGCGGAGGCATCACGTTCGAGAGTATCCGCGCGGTCGCGGAAACCGGCGTAAATTTTATCTCTGTTGGCGCGCTCACGCATTCCGCAGTGGCGGTGGATATCGCCATGGAATTTTCTCCCACCTCATGACCACTGCCGCCCAACTGCTCGCAGCTCTCCGCACCCATCCCGATGGCGTTGCCGGAACAGATTTATGCCAGCAACTACACGTCACGCGCGCCGCAGTGTGGTCGCACATCGAGTCACTACGCGAAGCAGGTTTTGAAATTATCGCCAGCCCCCACCGCGGATATCTACTGGTATCCGCGCCCGATGCCTTGCTCGCTGTTGACCTACAATCACGACTCATCAAAGATCAAGTCATCGGCAGCACGGTGCGCGTTTTACAGAACACCACGTCCACCAATGACGAAGCAAGCCGCGCCGCGTTGGAAGGGCACCCCGAAGGGCTCGTAATATTTGCTGAATCTCAATCCGCCGGACGCGGCCGCATGGGTCGTCGTTGGTCATCACCCACCGGACGCGGCTTGTGGTTTTCCGCACTTCTCCGCCCCAGCCTTACACCGGGCGAATGCACCCAACTCACAGCAGCGTCAGCCATTGCACTGGTGCGCGCCATTCAGTCAGCGACCGGCATTACGCCGGAGATTAAATGGCCTAACGATCTTTTAATTAAAGGCAAGAAAATCGCGGGTATCCTTACCGAAATGAGCGCCGAACTGGAGCATGTGCGTTCGGTCGTACTCGGCATCGGCATTGATGTGAACCAAACAGCCAGCGAATTCCCCGACGATCTACGCGGAATTGCCACCTCACTTAAATTGGCCGTGGGCAAAAAAGTTTCGCGACCGGATCTAGCCGAAGCAGTGCTGCACAACCTTGACCACGAATACGGTCGCATCCTTGGCGGTAATTTCGCCGCCGTGGCGGAGGAATGGGCCAGCCACTGCAGCACGCTCGGCAAACAAGCCACCATCGACATGGGCGACCGCCGCGTACGCGGACGTGCTGAGGCCTTGGACGAAAATGGCGCTCTACTGCTTCGCACCGAACACGGCCGGATCGAACGAATCATCGGCGGCGAAGTCACCCTCACAAAATGAACCTACTGCTCGACATCGGCAACACCCATACCCATGCGGGCCTCACCCATGGCAAACGCATTACTCCACACGATATATTCCCAACTGCGAGTTGGCAAAGCCTCCGCGCTGTGAAATGGCTGGAGCGATTTCTTGGAAAACAAACTGTGAGTAACGCGACGTTATGCAGCGTAGTGCCGACCGCCACGCGCGCGGCGCGGAAAGCTTTGCATGGGATGGGAATAACATCTCAAGTTATAACCTATCGCAATTTTGGCCTTGAGATTGACTACCCCAAACCCGCCACCATCGGCCCCGACCGATTGGCCAATGCGCGAGGAGGGCTCGAACATTTTGGTGCGCCGGTGGTGATTGTCGATTTCGGCACAGCAGTTACCTTCGACATCGTCGACACTAAGGGTCGTTACGTTGGCGGCATCATCGCCCCCGGGCTTTCCGCGATGACGGATTATTTGTACGAAAAAACCGCACTGCTCCCACGTGTTGAAATTCGTGACATACGATCCGTCATTGGCAAGACCACCGAAAACGCCATGCGCATCGGCGCGATTCACGGTTACCGTGGACTTATCACCGGGCTCATCAAAGAGCTGAAACACGAATTATCCACTCGGAAATTGCCAGTGGTGGCCACCGGCGGAACAGCGCAGCTCATCGCTCGACAATGCCCTGAAATCACTGCCGTGCGACCCTTACTCACGCTCGAAGGACTCCGACTCGCTTCCTATCACGCTAATTGATAAGCTAACTCGCGAATGAATCGAATCGACCAACGCTTTGCCGACTTGCAGGCCGCCGGCCAAAAAGGCTTTGTAGCCTACATAGGCGCGGGTGACCCAAATCTTGGGGCCACGGAAAACATTGCCGTGGCACTCGACGCTGCCGGTGTAGACGTGCTTGAGCTGGGTGTGCCTTTCAGCGATCCACTGGCTGACGGCCTTGTCAATCAACTCGCCGCCCAACGAGGCCTTGCCAGCGGAACTACTCCCGCCAAACTACTGGATTCCGTAACCAACATCCGTAAGCGTTCACAAGTCCCAATCGTACTATATATATATTACAATCTCATTCACCGGCACGGCTTGGCTGAATTCATCAATATTGCTTCAAAAGCAGGAGTTGATGGAATACTCACACTGGATCTCCCGCCCGAAGAGGCCGACGAATACGAAAAACTCATGAGTGATGCTGATTTGTGCAGTATTTGGCTAGTCGCACCCACTACCCCTGAAGAACGGATCGCTGAGATTGCGGTGCGGGGCAATGGTTTTATCTATTACATTTCGCGCGAAGGTGTGACCGGCATGCAGCAGAATGTGGCTGTTAATATGGAAGCAGCCACAGCCGTCATTCGCAAACACACCAAGCTGCCCATTGCGGTGGGGTTTGGCATCTCAAACCCCGAGCAAGCCCGTCAAGTGGCCGCGTGCAGCGATGCGGTTGTAGTCGGAAGCGCGATTGTGAATCAAATAGCCGAACATGGCGCAGAAAGTAATTTACCCGAGCGTGTGGGGGCCTTTGTTAAAACCCTCGTGGATGCCATCAAAAAGAACTGACATGTCCGCAAAAAAGAAAGCCGGCCAGAATCCGAAAGACCGCTATATCGCCATCCTTGCCGGAGGTAAAGGCGAACGCTTCTGGCCGCTCAGCCGCGAGTCCACACCGAAACAATTACTGGCATTGTTTGATAAAAAATCATTTCTACAACACACCTTTGAACGCGTGAAAGCGCTGGTGCCCGCCAAAAACATTTTCATCATCACCAACGAATCGCAGGCCGCCGCTATTCGCAAACAGCTTCCACAAGTGCCGGAAGATAATGTTATCGCCGAGCCCTGCGGTCGCGACACCTGCCCCGCGGTAACGCTTGCCGCGGCGTTGGTAGGCGCGCGCAGCACCACTGGCGTCATGGCGGTGCTACCTTCTGACCATGTGATCTCTGCCAAAGGTGAAAAAAAGTTTCAACGTATTCTTGAGGACAGTTTTGATCTCGCCAGCCGCGGGCAAGCCATCATCACCATTGGAATCCAACCCACTCACCCTGACACGGGTTATGGCTACATTCATGCCGGCAATGCCCTGCCGCCGATTTCTGGCAAAAAATCGTATAAAACCGTTTTTCAC
>JAOLZA010000059.1 GCA_028343615.1 Verrucomicrobiota bacterium | reverse complement strand
AATATCGACGGAGCGTTAATTGATAAAAAAAAGAGAAGTATTGATTGAGTCAATGACGGCAGGGACGCGTTGTGCGTACCCTTAAAGGCGGGCCCACACAATTTTGAAAGTGGGCGAGAATTTTTCAGGCTCGTTGGCGAGAGCGTTGTCAATTTCCTCCGGCGTGAACCAGCGGCCTTCGTCGATTTCTTCGGGGCAGAGAGTAAATGGGCCTTCAGATTCGGTGCGGTAGATAACTGCGAACTCGAAGCCTGTTCCGGCGCTGGCTTCGATTTTGAAAAGCTCCTCCATCGGCTCGTCTACGAGCAAATCGATTTCTTCCATCAACTCTCGCTCGGCAGCCACCGCGTAGTTTTCGCCGGAATCCACGTGGCCGCTGCATGAGCTGTCCCATAAGCCGGGGTCGTTATCTTTGGCCATCGACCGCTTTTGCAGGAAGAGCTGTCCGGCGGCGTTGTAAACCAGTACATGCACCGCTCTATGAAGCAAACCGCGCGCATGTACGACGCTGCGTAGTTCGCGTCCGATGATTTCGTCGTCGTCGTTAACGACGTCAAATATGTCTTCATTCATCGTGGAGCCTTTGAGTTAGTTCCACAAACTGCATGAGCGTTACTTTCTCAGCACGGATTTTCGCATCCAATCCGGTAGCGTTCATCGCTGCGTCAATTTTGTCATCCGGCCAGCCACCTTTTAGATTCTTGCGCATCATTTTTCGGCGTTGGCTGAATGCGCGTTTGACGACGGTCTTGAACGGCGGATACAACGCATCGTCAAACAACGGCTTGGCACGTCGATGGAAGGTGAGGCAGGCGGAATCCACGCGCGGTTCAGGAAAAAAACAATGTGGCGAAATCCGGAACATTTCGCCCGCTTCATAACGGCAACCGACGAGTAAGGTCAGTTTGCTATATTCTTTGGTGGCCGGAATCGCGCACAATCTCTGGGCTACTTCGAGCTGTAGCGTGACCACTAATCGCTCCGGCCCGCGTGGCATGCCAGCGAGATCCACCAGTAACGGGGATGCCACGGAGTAGGGGAGGTTGGAAATCAACTTCCAATGGCTCCAATCGGTATCCTTGGACTCGCCAGTCGTAAAAAATTTGAGGGCATCGTAATGGCGTAGATCAAAATGTGGTTCTTCGCCAAATCGTTCCCGGAGTTTTGCTTCCAGTCGCCGATCCATTTCAATGGCAGTGAGTTGACTGACGGCCGGTAATAAATGCGCCGTCAGTGCACCGAGGCCGGGGCCGATTTCCAGTACTTTGTCGGTTGGGGAAAGATCGCCCGCCTTGGCGATGCGGCGCAGCACATTTTGATCGTGCAACAAATTTTGGCCGAGCGACTTGGTGAGCCGAATGGATTGCTCGTCAAGCGTCTCACGAATGTTAGTGCGATTCATGATTTAGCGAATGACGATTGCAAAGCGCGCAGAGTGCGTTCGAGTTGTTTTTCGGTGATTGTGAAGGCGGGCGTGAGAGCGATTACGTTGCCATACTCCCCAGCGGGCAACAAAATGTATCCACGTCGCAGCATGTCCTTGACCACGGCGAAAACTCGCGGGCCTTCAGACTCATCGAAGGTCAGTCCAGCCATAAGTCCTTTGCCGACAAAGCGCGCACCGCGGATGGGAAAGCGTTGGCACAATTTCTTCAACTGTTTCCCTCGTCGGCGGGCTTGGGTGATGAGTTTTTTCTCCTTCAATTCACGCACCTGCGCCAGCGCCATGGCGCAACCGACGGGGTGGCCGAGGAAAGTGCTAGTGTGTATGGCTTCGCCGGTGCTCTCCGACCACGCGCGATCCATCACCGTGGCGTGCCCCACACAGGCGCTGAGTGGGAAACCGTTGGTGAGCGCTTTGCCAAGGCAAATGAGATCAGGGAAAGAGGAACTATGCTCACAGGCAAACCATTCGCCCGTGCGGCCGAAGCCGGTATAAATCTCATCATAAACCAATAAAGCATCGTGTTGATCGCACAAGCTGCGCAGCATTCGGAGAAACTTTGCTGGAGGAACACGAAGACCTGCCCGGCCCTGGATCGGCTCCACGAGCATAGCCCCAATGGGATGGTTTTTGAGGATGACTTCGAGTTGCGTTTCTGTTTCGATCAATTCCTTGGCGGTGATGGGAAAGGGTGCGAAGTGGCTGAATTTGCTGAGTTGTTTTTTGAATGGGCTGCGGAAATGATTTCGGTGTGTAGTGGAAAGTGCGCCGTAGCCAAGGCCGTGGTAGGCACCTTCAAAGGCAATAACCTCCTTTTTGCCGGTGGCGAGCAGAGCGGTCTTTAGTGCCGCTTCGACGGCTTCAAAACCGGAGTTGCAAAAAATAGTTTTACCGCGGCCGCGTTTCCAGCGTTCGAAGGTGAGTTTGGAAAGTTCACGGGCGAGTTGGCCCTTGAGGGCATGTGGGTGTACGTCGCCCATGGCGTGAGGGAGCTTTGCGAGTTGAGCCTGTGCGGCCTTGGTGACGCGCGAGTTAGCGTGGCCGGTGGTGGCGACTGCGAAAGCAGCGGTGAGGTCGAGATACTTTTTGCCTTCGGTATCCCACACGTGTACGCCCTTGGCGCAATCCCACACGATCGGCCACGAGCTGTCCTTTGCAAGGTGGGTAACGTTGCGACTTTCATAGTCGCGCAGGAATTGGAGGTGTGGGTCCATTAAACGCCTTGTTGCTCCGAGGGCCAAATATGTTTGTGTTGTTGGAGCTGGAAGCGGACGGGGAGGCGGTCGTCGATGATGGCTTCGGCGAGTTGGCGGCGGGTGAGTGGGGTGTGGTTGGCAGGGACGGTTTTGAGAACGTCGCTTTGTTGGCCGGGAGTGAGTGGATTAACCCAAGAAAAAAGCACTTCGCATTGGCCATGAATTTTTTGGAATTGCGCTTTGGCCCATTCGTAATCGTCGCGGGTTCCGATGACGCATTTGACTTCGTCGGTGGGGCGGAGGTTCGTGAAATTACTTTCGAGGTTCCTTTCGTGCTCGCCGCTGCTGGGGCATTTGAGATCCACAACGCGATGGACGCGAGGATCGATGCCAGTGATGTCGTGCGCACCGCTGGTTTCTAGGAGCACGGTGAAACCGGCGTCGCAGAGTGCGGTCATTAGTGCGGGAGTTTCCTTTTGCAGGAGCGGTTCACCGCCGGTGAGTTCCACAAGCGGAGGTTCTGGGTAGCCTTCAGCTTGATCCGAGATTTCGTTTTGGATGGCGGCAAGCGTCATTGTTTCACCGCCGGTGAAGGCATAAGCGGTGTCGCAGTAGGAGCAGCGAAGGTCGCAGCCGGTGAGTCGCACGAAGACACATGGCCGGCCGGCGAAAGTGCTTTCGCCTTGCAGGCTGAGGTAAATTTCATGGACGCGCAATGTGCCGCTCACGTGAGGGTTATAGCGGCGGACGTGTCATCGGCCAAGATTTCCATTGGCGGATTGCATTGCGCATCATAAATTGGGCGTGTGAGGCTTTCGGTCAAAACTGATTACGCAGCGCGCGCGGTGCTCTCGCTGGCGTCGTTGCCGCGGGAAGGGTCGGCGTGTAAGGTGGAGGATCTTGCCGAGACAGTGGGGACTTCCGCCAATTATCTCGTGCAAATTCTCATTGAACTGAAAGGCGCGGGTTTGGTGAATAGCGTGCGCGGCAAACATGGAGGTTATCGGCTGGCGAAAGCGCCCGAGGAAATCACGCTCGGTATGGTGTGGCGCGCGTCGGAGGGAACGATTTTGGATGTGCCGGCTATTGCGGATGATGATTGCTCGCCGGGCCTGCGCGAGGCTTGGGAGAGTGTGAGCGCATCACTCACAGAGACGGCGGAACAAATGACATTCGCGCAAATCCTCGAGGCCAGCGGGCGCGACCGCGAGATGTACTATATATAGTTTGAATAGACCACGCTAGTCGTTATTGCGCACCTTGCCGGTCCCTTTTGTATTCATCGTGGCGTCATTTGGGTTTTCTTCGCACGATATTTGATGCATCCCAAGATTGACCACCGTTTGCCCGCAATACTCGCAAACTTTATCGCTGGATTGTTTGGTGATGAGCACCACCCCGCCAATAACCAAAAGCGCGGTCACCGCAAGGGTGATTCCGAATTTTGTTTTTTTATCCATACTGTTTTCTTCCCACCCAGCAATCTATCACAAAAACGCTTCTTGCACAATTTGACTTACCATAAAACCTAGTCGGATTTGGGCTTACCCGAAGTTTTCGGCGCTTTTTCCTGTTCTGCCAAAAGATCAATGGAAGTCGGCGGTGCCGGTTTGAGATACTTTTGAATCTCCGTAACCAGGTGCGTGGGTTGCTTGCATTCACGTCCGGAGCAAATGAAGGCTTCTGGTCCGTCCTTGCTGAGTTTAAGTTTCTTGGCAAATTCCTCTACCGGTCCAGTATTGCCCAACACGATTCGGTTGGGTTGATATTGACCGTGCACCGCGCGCAAGATTTTTTGTGCGGCAGCATCGCCGGGAGTTCCGGTCACCACCACGCGGTAGGGCTCGTGCAAATAAAAATCCAATGCCATCATTAGATAAGGCACCCCGCGCGCGCCACGATCCAGATTAAGTGCGAACAATTTGAGCGTTGCCCCTGCTTTGTCGCGATACACTTTTTTCTCTGTCATTTTATGCAGCTTGAGGAATGCTAATGCCGCCACGGAATTAGCCGAGGGCATTGCGCCGTCGTAATCTTCCTTGGAGCGGACGATAAGGTCAGCACTTCCGGTGCTTTGATAGAATCCGCCGTTTTCTTTATCAAAAAATAACTCGATCATTCGGTCGGCTAAAGCAATTGCTTGGGTGAGGTGTTCGGGCTTGAGCGTGGCTTCGTAAAGATGCAGCGTGCCGTCGAGTTGAAACGCGTAAGCGGCGAGCAACTGCACCGAGTCGCGTTCGCCATCCCGCCAGCGGTGATACATCGTCTTGGTTTTGGCGTCCCAAAAAGTTTTGACGATGAAGGCGTTGTTGGCCTCGGCCATTTTCAAATATGTCGCATCGCCCAATACCGAATAAGCGCGGGCCACGGCACCGAGCATTAGTCCATTCCAGCTAGAGAGGATTTTATCATCCAGATGGGGTCGGACGCGTTTGGCGCGCACGGCGTTCATTTTTTTGCGGGCAGAAGTGAGTAGCGCTTTGTCGGCATCTGTGAGGTTGGGGTCCACGATACTCAGCACGTTGAGGTTTTTTAGGGGTTCGGGATGGCTGTGATCCTCAAAATTGCCATGTTCGGTGATGCCGTAATGGCGGGTGACAAGCGTGTATTCCTCGGTGTTGAGAATTTTTTCCAGTTCGGCTTTCGTCCAGCAATAGAATTTTCCTTCCTGTCCTTCGCTGTCCGCATCCTCGGCGGAATACCAACCGCCCCCCTTGTGCGTCATATCGCGCGCGAGATAACGGAGGATGTCGCGTGCCACGTCAGCGTGCCGCTCATCGCCACTCACCAAATAGGCATCGAGATATAGATGAATGAGCTGTGCATTGTCGTAGAGCATTTTTTCGAAATGCGGCACCAGCCATTTTTCATCCACCGAATAGCGGGCAAAGCCACCGCCGAGTTGGTCATACATCCCGCCCGCAGCCATTCGTTCGCAGGTGTGGGTTACCATTCGAATACCATCAGCATCGTCAGCCCGCGCCGATTGCCACAGCACAAACGCTGGTTCGCTGGGGCGTGGGAATTTCGGCTTGTCGCCAAAGCCCCCAAAACGTGGATCGTAAGTGGCCTTAATTTGCGCGAGGCCGTTGGTAAGGAGGGCGTAGTTAAGCTTGGCATTGGGGTCTGGTTTACGAGCGCTGGCTTCGGCCAAGCCTTCCCGCATTCGTTGGGCGTCCTTCTCAATGAGCGGGCGTTTTTCAGGGTCGTTCCAAAGTTCATTCACACGACCACAGAGCGACATGAAATCACGCTTTGGAAAATAAGTGCCTCCAAAAAACGGATTCTTGTCGGGCGTCATAAATACACTCATCGGCCAGCCGCCGCCTCTGGTGGTAGCCTGCACGAAGGACATATAAATTTTATCGACATCCGGTCGTTCCTCACGGTCGAGCTTGATGTTAATAAAGCTTTTGTTGAGCAGGGCACCAACTTCCTCATCCTCAAAACTTTCACGCTCCATCACGTGGCACCAATGGCAGGTGGAGTAGCCAACCGACAAGAAGATGGGCTTACCCTCTTTCTTTGCTTTGGCGAAGGCTTCCTCACCCCACGGAAACCAATCTATTGGATTGTGCGCATGCTGGAGAAGGTACGGCGATTTTTCCTTGGCGAGTCGGTTGGTGTGGGTTTTTGAGCTGGGGTTCACAATTTTGCTGGGAGAATGATCTGAAGTTTTTTTTGATTGACCACATCCCAAAGTTGAAATTGCAGCCACCCAGCAGGCGGCGGTAAGTGTCGTTGCGCGCATCGGCGAAGTATGCAGCAACGCGTATTCAGTGCAAGCCGAGAGCGTAGTTTGCAAATTGGCTTGCCAACGCGTGCCGGCTCGCGGCAGGTTCACAGCCGCATGGCAAAAACCGCTCTCATCACCGGAATCACCGGACAGGATGGATCGTACTTGGCGGAGCTGCTTTTGGAAAAAGGCTATGAAGTGCACGGGCTCGTTCGCCGCAGCAGCACGGACAACCTCCAGCGCATCAATCATTTGGTCGAGCACGTCCGGCTCACGCTGCACTATGGCGACGTCACCGATGGCGGTGCGCTCACTCGGTTGGTTGGCGACCTCAAACCCGAGGAGGTTTATAATCTCGCCGCCCAAAGTCACGTGAAGGTGAGCTTCGACATCCCTGACTACACCACCGACGTCACCGCCGTGGGCGCCGTGCGGCTGCTCGAGGCCATTCGCTCCGCCGGCGTGAAGACGCGTTACTATCAGGCCTCCTCCAGCGAGATGTTCGGCCAAGTGCGCGAGACGCCGCAGACAGAAAACACTCCCTTCCATCCGCGCAGCCCATACGGATGCGCCAAGGTGTTTGCGCATTGGATTACGATTAACTTCCGTGAGTCCTACGGCATGCACGCCTGCAGTGGCATTTTGTTCAACCACGAATCACCCCGGCGCGGTGAAACTTTCGTGACGCGAAAAATCTCCCTCGCCGTCGCTCGCATCAAGGCCGGACGACAGAATAAGCTGTGCCTCGGCAACCTCGATGCTCAACGCGACTGGGGTTACGCCGCCGAATACGTTGAGGCTATGTGGCGCATGCTTCAGGTCGATGAACCCGACGACTTCGTCATCGCCACTGGCGAAACCCACAGCGTAGGCGACTTCGCGCGCGCTGCATTCGAACATGTGGATTTGGATTGGGAAAAATACGTCGAGACCGATGCGCAATATCATCGTCCCGCTGAGGTCGATTTGCTGCTCGGCGATGCGACGAAGGCGAAAGACAAGCTCGGCTGGGAACCACAATTAAAATTCGCCGGCCTAGTGGGGTTGATGGTCGATGCCGATCTCAAGCTGGTGGAGCAGGGGGTCTGAATGCCGAGCGCCTTCATCACCGGGATCACCGGGCAGGACGGCTCCTACCTTCAGGAAATGCTCGCCGGAAAAGGTTACGAAGTCCACGGCTGGCCCAGTGCCGACTGCGACATCACCGAGCCTGACATGCTCCGCGTCGCCCTCCAGCAATCTCAGCCCGACGAAATTTATCACCTCGCCGCTCAAACCCACGTCGGCGAAAGCGCCCAAGTCGAGGCTCAGACGATGGCGGTGAATTTTCAGGGCACTAAAAACCTACTTGTAACCGCCCAACATGAAACGCCCAACGCTAAGATTTTCTTCGCCTCCTCCAGTGAAATCTTTGGGCGGCCCGGTGAAGTCCCTCAAACTGAAACCACACCGCTCAATCCGATCAACCCTTACGGTGTGAGCAAGGCGCGCGCAACCGAGGCGGTGCGGGCAGCGCGCGCGGCCGGTTTTTATGCAGTTAATGGGATTTTATACAATCACGAATCCCCCCGCCGCGGTCCCAATTTTGTCACTCAAAAAATCTGTCAAGCCGCCGCCGCCATCGCGCGCGGCGAGCAATCCGAGCTGCGGATTGGGGATACCTCCGCCGCGCGCGACTGGTGCGACGCGCGCGATGTTATCCGTGGCATGTGGCTGGCCCTCCAAGCTGATGATCCCGACGATTACATTTTTGCCTCGGGCCAAACTCATACTGTCCAGGACGTCATCGAAATAGCCTTTGAAACAGCAAAGCTGGATTGGCGCTCGCACGTAGAAATTGATAAATCCTTATTCCGCGGCACCGAGCCCCGCCAGTTAGTAGGCACCCCCGCTAAAGCCAGAGCAGTACTGGGTTGGGAGTTGCAAACTTCCTTTCGGGAATTGATTGAAGAGATGACGCAGGAGGCAGAGGGACCTCAAGCAACGCGCGCGCAATAATCCTCGTAGGCCATTTTTAGACCGTCGTCGAAATTGATTTTCGGATGCCAACCCAGCGCGGCGAGACGCGTGCTATCAAGGAGTTTGCGAGGCATGCCGTCGGGCTTTTTGGTGTCCCATTCTACTGCTCCGGTGTAGCCTGTGAGTGCGGCGATTTTTTCGTTCAAGTTACGGATGCTAACCTCCGTGCCACCGGCGATGTTGATGGGCTCGGCGGCGCTATAATTATCCAGCAAAAAAACACACGCCGCAGCGGCATCGTCAACTGTGAGGAATTCGCGTTGCGGCGCGCCGGTGCCCCAATTGGTCACGCTCGCCTCGCCGTTGGCCTTGGCCGTGTGATATTTGGCGATGAGCGCGGGAATGACGTGAGAGCGCTCCGGTTCGTAATGATCGTGCCGTCCAAACAGATTCGTGGGAATGGCGGTGATGAAATCACAGTCGTGTTGCTCCCGGTAGGCTTGACACATTTTCAAGCCAGCGAGCTTGGCAGCCGCGTAGCCTTCATTAGTAGGCTCAACACGGCCGGTGAAAAGCGAATCCTCGCGCATCGGCTGTTCGGCAAGGCGCGGATAAATGCACGCGCTACCAAGGAAGAGCAGCTTACCCGTTTGGTGCGTGTAAGCACCGTGGATGAGGTTGGTTTGAATCTGCAAGTTATCGAATAGAAAATCAGCGGGCTGCGTGCGGTTGGCTTCGATGCCTCCGACCTTTGCGGCGGCGATGAGAATCACATCAGGTTTTTCACTTTGCAAAAAAGCATCCGTCGCCGCGGTCTCGCGCAGATCCAACTCGGCGCGGGTGCGCCCGATGATTTGGGTAAAGCCTGCGGACTCCAGCGCAAGCCAAAGCGCTCTGCCCACCATGCCTTGGTGACCGGTGATATAGATTTTGGAATCCCGTGGCAGGTTCACGAACGAAAGCTACTCCAATTGTTTGTCGATGGCCGCCTGCATCTCGGGCAGGTGCTTGGCGGGGTTTCGGTTATCGAATACGGCGAGGATTTCACCTTTCTTGCTGATGAGAAAGCTCACGCGGCGGGCGAGGGCGCGTTTTGGGACGCGCACGCCGTAGGCATCGGCTGCCTTGCCCTTGGGATCGGTCAGCAACGTAAAGTTGAGCTGGCATTTCTTGATGAAGCGCTGATGGCTTGCGGCAGTGTCAAAACTTACGCCCACCACTTGAACACCTTTTTGGCCGAGCGTGCCTACGTTATCGCGCAGCGCGATGGCTTGCCGTGTGCATCCCGGCGTGTCGTCCTTGGGATAAAAATAGAGCAACACCGCCTTCACGTCGTGACGTTCCAGTGTGTCCGCAAGGCTCCACGGTTTGTTGGCTTGGTCGTGGCATTGGATGGCTGGCGCGGCGGCGCCCACCTTGGGCAGACCGGCGGCGGAGGCCGTAATCGCTCCCAAACACATCATTGCAAAAATAGTTCTCACTTGACTCATGCAGCAGCTGAAAAAACTAACTATATCAAAAGGTTGAACTGGTTCAAACCGTTTTTTTCATCTGCGGCTTGCTCCGTGTTGGCGTTGGAGTATAATTTCCCCGAATCTATTCAACAATGACACACATGAAAAAACTCATCCACTGTTCTCTGCTTTCCCTTTTTGCCTCCCACTTCGCGTTTGCGGCGGATAAGGGCGGTGCGTTTCTCAATGCCAACGAGGCTGGACCGGATTATCAAATCCAAGGCGAGTATGCCGGCAAACGCGCCGGTGTGCAGGTAATCGCGCTTGGTGATGGTAAATTTCGTGCGGTGATTCACAAAGGCGGATTGCCCGGTGCCGGTTGGGAAAAGGGCAAGAAAATCGAACTCAACGGTGCCACCAGCGCCACCGGGGCTGATTTCCCCAAGGCCGATGGTTGGGCCGTGCGTATCAATGGCGGCAAGCTGTACTTGACTGCGGCTGGCGCGGATACGCGCGAGTTACAAGCCGTGAATCGCAAAAGCCCCACTCTTGGGAGCAAGCCGCCCAAGGGTGCAATCGTGCTTTTCAATGGCACCGATGCAAAACAATTCAAGCCTGGCAAAATGACGAAGGACGGTTTGCTGGAGCAAGGCGCAAATAGCGTAAAACAATTTCAGAGTCACCGCTTGCACGTCGAATTTAAACTGCCTTTTAAGGCAAAGGCTAGAGGGCAGGGGCGCGGCAATAGCGGTTGCTATTTGCAGGCCCGTTATGAGGTGCAGGTGCTCGACTCATTTGGTCTTGCTGGAAAACATAACGAGTGCGGTGGCATCTACAGCATTAAACCGCCGGATGTAAACATGTGCCTCCCGCCACTCGCTTGGCAAACCTACGATATTGATTTCACCGCTGCAAAATTCAAGGACGGCAAGAAAGTGGAAGACGCTCGCATTACCGTTTTCCATAACGGCGTGAAAATCCATGATGACGTAAAGCTTCCCAAACGCACTACCGCCAGCCCATTAGCTGAAAGTGCCGCGCCAGGGTTTTTGCATCTACAAAATCACGGCAACCCCGTGAGGTATCGGAATATCTGGGTATTGGAAAAATAGGATTGCTTCAATGCAATTCCGTCCAGAACCAAACGGCAGCGCAGATGCCGAAGAGGATAGATCCAACGAGCGCTACGAGTTCGAATCCGATGTCTGCCAAAAACATTATGCATCTATCCTGCCATAATTCGCCGGACGTTTGAAGTGGAATCCCCATAACCTCCAAAAAGGAACCGCCGCGGCTGGGTGGTGGGCGTCGCCGCGACGGTTATAGTTCTGCGGATTGGATGGGGGGCATCCGCAGAGCCGCTCTTCTATCAAAACCCCATGAGGCTGGCAACCCCTTTTCAGGTATTTTATATCCGTAATTATTCACACCCAAAAAACAGTTCCGTCAGCGCGGTTTTCCTCGAAAAATGTCCTTCAGCCCACTCATTCATTTTGACTTGATCGATCCGGTTTGACCGTTACACTGCGCGCCCCACTGACGGGAGTGTAGCTCAGTTGGTAGAGCAGTGGCCTTTTAAGCCATTGGTCCGGGGTTCGAGCCCCCGCGCTCCTACCACCCATTTTCCCCTGCTTTTACGGGCTTAAACGTGGGTTTTTTGTCAATACTTCCCCCTTGTAATTCGGTCCATTCTTGTCCAAGTTTGTCCAAGTTTAGTGAGTTTAGTGGAAGTTAGTGGAAGCTTATGAGTATCAAAATTGACAAGTGGTTTTCTGAAAAGTTTCAGCGGTGAGTGTGGCAACCATCTTTCAGCTTCTTCTCCATCGCCTGTACACATCCCATTATAATCTTCCTGATTTATTGTAGTGGGTGGGTGTGAGCAGTTTCCTGTAGGGTCGTGGCACATGAAACAGATTCTCGTGATGATGGCGGCGGTGGTGTTGGTGGGGTGTTCCAACGACACGCGAAAAGCTCTGCCTTTACCAACGCCTCAAGCGCCTGAGGGTGAGCCTAATATTCCTGAGACCTACCAAACCGTAGAGGCCGAGGAACAGGTAGTTAATGAGCTTTCTGCAGAGTTCTTAAAAACAAAAGCCATGGCGGAGTCAGGCGATAGTGCTGCCCAATCCAAACTTTCCATGATGTATGCAAATATGCGCCCACCAAATCGTGATCATATATTAAATAATATAAACAAATCTATTAAATGGATGCGAAAGGCTGCTGAAGGGGGAGACATAGAGGCACAATACAGTCTCGCAGGACTTCTCCGATCTGGTGCTGGCGTGAAGAAGGACTTGGAAGAATCAACAAAATGGTACCGCATCGCTGCTGAGCAGGGAGATGCACGAGCACAGAACAACCTTGGTTTTGCATATCTATACGGTGAAGGAGTTTTAAAAAATTTAAAAGAATCATTCAAATGGTTCAAAAAATCTGCTGATCAAGGACATCCTGAAGGTAAGGCTAACATGGGAGCCTTTCTCAAAGAATATCCCGAAATACTCAAAGACTAATCCTCCCCGTGGAAGTCTTTGAGGGCAGTTGATGAATGCCCCCTTGCCCTGAGGTGAGCCAATCGGTAGCCTCAATGGCATGAAACAGCTCCTCTTGATATGTGCGGTGGTGGTGTTGGTGGGGTGTGGGAAGAAAACCACTCCAGCGGAACCTGAAGCCAATGCCGAACCCAAGGTGGCAGCGAAGAAGCCAACACCACCCAAGCAATTCACCAACACCTTGGGCATGAAGTTCGTTCCAGTACCGGGTACGGACGTTCAGTTTAGCATTTGGGAAACGCGGGTGAAGGATTACGCGGCATACGCGGCGGCGAATGCGGGGGTGGATGAGAGTTGGAAGGACTTTGGAGATAGATTCAAGCAGGCGAACACGCATCCGGTGGTGAACGTGAGTTGGGAAGATGCGAATGCGTTTTGTGAGTGGTTGACGAAGAAGGAGATGGCGGAAGGGAAAATCAAGGCGGGGCAGAAGTACCGATTGCCAACGGATGCAGAATGGAGCGTGGCGGTGGGCTTGGGCAAGGAGAAGGGGGACACACCGAGGGAAAAGAGACGGGGCATTAAAGATGTTTACCCGTGGGGCAAGGAGTGGCCACCGCCTGTGGGTGCGGGGAATTATAACAAAAGCCTGAAGGTGGACAATTTTAAGTACACTTCACCGGTGGGAAGCTTTGCGGTCAATAAACTGGGCCTGCACGATATGGGCGGCAACGTGTTTGAATGGTGCGAGGCCAAGCACAGCCCAACAAGCACGGTCCGTGTGTTGCGCGGTGCGTTTTGGGGCAACTACGATCCCGACTACCTGTTGTCGTCCTACCGCGTCATCGGCTCGCCCGATGGTCGCGGCGGCGGCATCGGCTTTCGGTGTGTGTTGGTGGGTGGTTCCGGTGGGTGAGGACGGCGATCCGGTTGGAGATTATTGCTGCATTCCCGTTGGCGTGATTAAGAAAATTCGCCGCC
>JAOLZA010000058.1 GCA_028343615.1 Verrucomicrobiota bacterium | reverse complement strand
AAATATCGCCATTCAACTGCTCAAACTTTTTGCGACTGAGGAAGCAGCCGGTGAAACCGAAAATAAACTGCGCGAAGGCGGGCTGGGCTATGGGGATCTCAAAAAAACGCTCTTTGAACATTACTGGGAATATTTCACTGAGGCCCGGGCCAAGCGCGCTGAACTGGAGAATAACCTCGATTACGTGAATCAGGTTTTAAGAGAGAGTGCCGAGAAAGCGCGCGCGCTGGCTTCAACAGTACTGGACCGGGCCAAGAACAACTGTGGATTGAGTTAGGCGGTTACTTCTTGGGGTTGCTGATGATTTTGCAATTTGGCAACGCCTTTTGCAGTTCATCAATCTGAGCCTTGGTGAGGTCGGGGTTGCCCCTGAGATATAACACCTTTAACTGCGTGAGCTTCTCCACCCCCTTCACGTCGGTTAGTTGATTGGAGGAGAGTTGCAGCCACGTTAACTGCGTGAGCTTCTCCAGACCCTTCACATCGGTCAGCTGATTTCTATCTAGCCGCAGCTCTACTAACCGCGTGAGGTTTTCCAGTCCCTTCAAATCGGTCAGTTTGTTGTTAACGAGATCCAGCCTCTCCAACTGCGTGAGCTTATCCAGACCCTTTGGCAACTCGGTCAGTTGATTATTCATGAGACGCAGCTCCTTTAACTGCGTGAGCTTCTCTAAGCTCCTTACATCGGTTAGTTGATTCTCGTGGATCCACAGTTGCGTTAACTGCGTAAGCTTCTCCAGCCCCTTCACATCAGTTAATTTGTTATTATTGAGCAACAAGGCCCGTAACTGAGTGAGATTCTCTAGCCCCTTCACATCGGTCAGTCTATTGTTATTGAGAGTCAGGTCCGTTAACTTCGTGAGCTTCTCCAGCCCCTTCACATCAATCAGTTGATTGTTATTAAGATCCAGCTCTTTTAACTGCGTGAGCTTCTCCAGTCCCTTCACATCAGTCAGTTGATTGTTGCCGAGATACAGCGTCTCTAACTGTGTGAGATTCTCTAGACCCGTCACATCTTTCAGTTGATTGTTAGAGAGGACCAGAATCGATAATTTTGTCAGCTTCTCCAATCCCTTCACATCGGCCAGTTGATTGTCGGAGAGAGTCAGCGTCTCCAACTGCGTAAGCTTCTCCAGCCCCTTCACATCGGTCAGCTGACTGTAATCGAGCTCCAGCTTCGTCACCTTTTTGTAATCCGCCTTGGTGAGTTCGCCTGTGGGTTTCCCTGCAGCTTTCCGAATCGCCTCCTCAATAATCTTAGCCGATTCCTCCTCAGTTAAAGGCTTCTTATCCGCCGCCAACACGGATTGCCCCATCACCACCGCACATATCAGTAGAATCTGCTTCATGCCCTTCTTCCTATTTCCAGTTCTCCACTTCCTTCAAGATTTTTTCGCGCGAACATTTCGGGCGCAGTACTGCGCGTGCCCGGTATTTGTATTCTTTATTCACCTCATACTTGGGCACAATAAATTGCCAGTCCCAAGCGGGGTTGGTGGTCCCGAAATTCTTGTTCATCCCTCCGCCACTAGGTGAATGGGTGAGGCGAATGCCATCGGGCTTTTCAAACATCAGGATATAAACCAGATTCTCAAAGTTGCCGTAGTAAAAGGGTCGTGAATAGCGCATGCGCGAGTAGTTCTTAAAGAGCGCATCACGGCTGCCCTCCTGCCAGCTCAATTTAAAATCATCACCTTGGGCCAACACTGTGCTTTCATCATCATGCTCCTGGGTACAAAGCTGCATCCACATATCCTCCTTGGGCCGCCAACCGCCCTTGAAGTAAATGCTCTTATCAACCGGCCCATTGATGTAGCTGGCCCAAAAGAGGCCGAACCAGCCCCGCTCATGCACGTGCTGGCGCGGGATACAGCGAAACTCCAAATCTATATAGTGCGGGGCGTGCAGGGTGAAGGTGGTCCAGCTTTCCATATGGAAATTGGGAGTAGGCGGCTGGTGCAGCTCGGCCGTGGTACCATTCACTTTTCGGAAGGTCATGGGGGCAGTACGCGGTTCAAAAAATACACTACGTTCGCCAAACTCCGTCTCCCCATTAAAGACATGCTCCAGATTGAGCCCAGCAATCCCCGGCACAAAGATACTTCTGGTACTTTTCTCATGCCTGAGGCTCCAGAGGCCGTTGTAGCCAGCCCGGTGATTTTCATGGGCGGCATTGTCCCCAATGACCGCCGTGAGGTCGCCCACTGCAAATATGTCGTGTGCCATAAGCCCATTCTGCCAGCCACACCAGTCTATGCCAGTGAAAAAAGGTTGCGCATTCGGAATGAATGAGTAGGCTCCCCTGCAAGTCCAACGAGACAATCCCGCTGCATCTTGCGTATCGGGAACAACTGAAAAACCAAAAAAAGATATGAAAAAACTGTTATCTCTCATTGCCGTCGCGGTTCTCGCGATAAACGTGCAGGCCGGCGAATACCCGGACATCAGCATCGGTGACCTCGAAAAAGCCATCAAGGCCGGCAAGGTTGTCGTGATCGACGTGAATGGCGCGAAGTCCTTCACCAAGCGTGGCCACATCCCCGGCGCGGTGTCCTTCACCGGCGCGAAAGACCTGGCCAAGCAACTCGGCAAAGCCAAAAAAGACACCCTCGTGGTGGCTTACTGCGGCGGCCCGAGCTGCAGCGCCTACAAGCGTGGTGCATCGGTGGCAGCGGAACTGGGCTTCAAAAACGTGAAGCACCTTTCTGCCGGCATCTCCGGCTGGGTCAAAGCCGGCAAGAAATTGGAGAAGAACTAAACTCCTTCCCCAAACAAAAAATCACAAGGCGCCTTCGGGCGCCTTTTTTTGTTGGTGGAGATAAGGAGTCCCATGACCACACATTTTTACCAAACTTTCGTCGCAGTAAGAATGGCGGCGATAGCGCGCTTTTCGGCGGCCGGTAGATGTGCGGAGGCGGGATGCGATTTAGCGGGATTCAGAGCGGCACGAAGCTCAGAAAATACTTGCTGTTTCAACGGCACGGGCAATCCGGTGAAGGCGGCACTGTGGATCATATAGCTGCAGCGGTGCATGAACATGCGCGTGCGCAAATCAAAATCACGCAGGGACAATCCAGCTTTTGTTCGCCGAGCTCGTTTTGCAAAATCCTTTTTCAATAACGCATCGCCGCCTATGCCGCCAGCTGGAAATTTTGCTTCATCGGCGAACAACAAATAGCGCGTTAGCAGCGCTGAGTATTTGGCGATTATCGCCTTGGTATCACCAACGTTGCCGGCAGCCAGCACGGAACGGGTTTGGTAGGTGGCTTTCACGGCGCGGTTTACGAAGCCGATTTGGTGTTCGTGGAGCAAATGCGCAAGCACATCACTGGTAGAGACGGGATAGCTCTCCCAACGGAATTGCCGACCGGGCGGGTTGGCGGATTTCTTAAGGCCTGCTGGTGAGAGCGTGCCGACCATGTTCCCCCAATGCTCAGTGATGCCATGTTTACCGGTGAGATGCCAGCCGCCAAAGCGATCCTTGAGCGGAATGCTGTGGCCGGTGATATCACCGTGAAATGATTCCAAGCTGCCGCCGCCCGGCCCGGGCACGACAGATTTGAGTAGCAACCCGGGCACGCGACCATTTTCAAATTCCGCGTGGCAATTGAAACATCGCGCACTGCGTTCGATGCGAATGGGCACTGGGCCGCGCGGGATGTCGAAAATATAATAAATGCCTCCCAACGCAGGGTCGATGGATGCAATTTCAATCTGCCCGCGCGGCACCCAGCCAACGTAGACGTCTTCATTAAAATAAAGCGCCCGCGGATTGCGCGGCGAGATGCGGCTGAGCTGCAGGCTGGTGGTGGAGTACACGAGCGTCTGCGTGGCAGGCGAGATCTCCAGTGCCTTCAGCAGGCTGACGACGAATGCCTTTTCGCTGGTGCGATCAAGCGGTAGTTTGCCGGTTTCCAACGCGGTCTTGATCTTGGTGAATCGATCCTGCGGCGCGCGTTGCCAGTAATTATGCGGCGGCTTTTCAAAATCGCGCAGACGCTTCGCCGCCTCGGCCGTGGGTATGACCAGCAACATTGGCATCAGTGCGAGTAAAAAAAGGATTCCGCGTTTCATCGTTTCTTGGACGCCAAACATTGCTGGCGATTCGCGCGGATTATGCCAGACTCACCCGCACATCCACAAGTCGCATGAAAAATATTCTACTCATTCTACCACTTCTGTTTTCCGTCTGCGGTTGCCAAAGCACTCCCCAGCGCCCGCTGGAGTTCACCACCATGATTGCCCACTGGTCGAACTACGCGCACGCTGATTACCTGCCCTTCGTCAAGGAAGCGCAACCGGAGCTGGCGCAGGTAGGTTTTTACGGCGGCCATTATTGGAGTCTCGCGCACACGAAACACGGGGGAGGCTATCCCGCGCATTTCCCGAAAGTGGGCCTCGCGGAAAATCGCGCATGGCTCGCGCAACGCAACCGCGATTTACACAAGCTCAACGTACTCGTCATCGGCCATTTCAATATCGAGTTTCTCGTGGGCGAACCGACGGGTAAGGATGGCCCACGCGGTTTCTTTAAATTTTATAACGAACTGTGGGACGAAAAACAGCTCGGCCCCAAGCCAGTGAAAAATCCGCTGGATCTTTTGGAAAAAAATGCTGACGGCACGCCGCGCATCAACAACAGCTACTCCATCGGTGGCATGAAGGAATACTGGGCATGCCTGAACAACCCCCACTGGCGCGCCGTTCTCAAGGCATGGGCGCGTGAGGGCATCCGCTCGGGCTTGGATGGATTCATGATCAATTATTTTTATCGCCACAATTGCTTGTGTGAACATTGCCAAAAAAGTTTCCGAGGCTATCTCGGCGACCGCTTCAAAGCGGCGGAGTTGAAAACAAAATTCAACATCAGCAATCTCGCCTCGCACAAGTTCACCGAAATCGGCGCATGGCACGACCCCGCCAAGAGCACACCTTTCAAGCGCGAGCAACTGCGCTTCTCGCAAATCGCCACCAAGGAATGCTTTGACGAAGTGTTTGTGAAATACGGCCGCTCACTCAAGCCGGGCCTCATCGTCGGTCAGTGGAATCACCTCGGCCGCTTTGGGCAAATCAACACCGACGAACGCTGCCTGCTGCCCGCCGAACTCTGGGCGAAGGACGAAGATTATCTTTGGTACAGCACCGGCAGCGGCGCCTTTTACACCGACCTCAAGAACGGCTTCCTCGGCGAAGGCACGCTGCAGGCGCGCTACATTCGCGGCGCCACCGGCGGCAAACCCTTCACTCTCGGCAAATACGAAAGCACCCGCACCCGCGCGGCCATATCCGAACTCATCGCCAACGGCGGCGCGCCGATGGGATTTTACACGCGCTTCACCAACGTCGAAGCGCGCAAGGTTATCACTCAATATTACAATTTTATCCGGCGTAATGCATCTTTATATAGGGATAACCAACCCGTCTCCGAGAGCGTGCTGCTTTACCCACGCAAATCCGTGCACGCGGGCACGGTGGCCGATGTGGAAAAATTCCTGAAGCTCGGCGATTCGTTGCTGGACCGGCACATTCTCTTCGACGTGCTCCCAGACGACTTCAACACCGCCGAGGCCCTTGCGAATTATAAAGCCGTTTATCGCGTGGACGGTATAGCTCCGAAGGCATCGAGCCGTTTCAAAATCAACGCTCCCAAGACCGTACGCGCCTCACTCAGCCGCCCCGCCAAAGGCGACAAGTTGCATTTACATTTTGTAAATTATAACCGCACCGAGCCGGCCAAACCGAAAAGCGCCGGAGGCGGCATCCACGATGAAAAACCAATCCCCGCCGAGAGGATACAGTTTGTGTTTACCATCCCCGATGGCAAATCACTGAAGTCTGTCAGATTTTTCACGCCGGAAAGGGACAAGCCGATTGAATTAATTCCTCGAACCCTCGATGACAACGGACAGCGAGTCGAAATCTCTGTGCACCAGTTTTTGGTGTACGCCGTGGTGGAATTGGGATTTGAGTAAAGCTCTGGAAGACCGAGTCTCACTTCTATCTCAACGCCTCGATTTGCTTCAAGTCAAATTGCTCGAGCAAGCCGTGGCACATCATTTCGGGCAAATGGTTGGCGCCTTTGTTTCCCGTGATGACTTCTTTGAGGCTTTTCATCGGCTGTTCCAATTCGACGGTGGCGATGGCGTCCGTCTGCACCGCGGCTAAGCGCGCGGCCACGCTGAGGCGAGGGCCAATGGATTTCAGGTTCACTTCGCCACCGAATTCGTTTTTGGCCCAATTGGCGAGGGCGGTGATTTGGCCTGCTTGAACGCCAAGTGAACGTTCACCGACGGCGTGCATTAAAATGACGTGAAGGAAATCGCGGCTTTTGATTTTTGATTCACCGAAAAAGAAGGGGTCGAAGGCGATGACCCGCCGGCCCTTCGCCAACATCGCTTTTACACTCGCAGCTTGAGTTTTACGGCCGGCGTCGGCGATGAGCAGCGCGGTACCCTTGGGATCGTCGGGCGTGAAGATGGTGCCGGGCACGGTCCAGTCGTTTCCGATTTGGAATTGATAATGAGCCACGCCGCCGATGCCGCCTTCAATTTCCTTTGCCTTCGCTTTATAATTCTTGGCGTGAATGATTTCTAGGAGCTTGGCGCGTTGCTCGGCTTGGGTGCCGGATTGAGGTTTGGGCAGATATTTAATTAAGCCAAGGGCGAGAGTGTTAAAGGTTTGGTTGCCCTTGGGCAAAGGGACGATGAGTTGGTCGTAAGTTTTGATTTCTTTTTCACTGGGGATTTCGTCGCGGTTAAAATCTTTGTCGCCGGGATAAAACACGTCACCGATGAAGCGATAGAGTTGCTGGCGGTTGTCGACGCCGAAGTTGTGAGTACCGGGTTTGAAATTAATATGTGTGCGCAGGAAATCACGGCGGCCGTGCAGGCTGAAAATGGGCGCAGCGGCCTCGATGAGCGGTGGCAGTGCGTGGCCGGCGGTGAAGCAACATTTGTCGTAAGCATTGTTGGTTAGCAACGCGGAACGGTTAGCGAGCATAGCAGTGAGGTGGGTGTAATCAGCGTAAAGGGCGAGGTCGTTAGGGGTTTGCTCAGAATCACCGAGGTCCTTGCCGTGGCGCGCGCGAGTTTTGAAACTGGAATAGCCGGCGACGGGATTGGCGAGTGTAACGCGTTCATCGAGCGAGCTAATAAAAACCGTCTGCCAACCGCCGCCCGAAAGGCCGGCTACCGCCACGCGTTTGGGATCGGCATTGGGATGGGCAAGCAACACATCGAGGCCCTTGCTCATGTTCAAATAAAACGGCGCGATTCCGGAAGATCCGCAGAGGTCGAGCTGGTTCATTTGGTAATGCCCCATCCGATTGGCGAATTGGCCCATGCCAATCCACTCTGGGTTGAGCACAATCATCCCGCGTTTCACAAGATTGATGCAGCGGAGTTGTTTGTAATCCGTCGCTTTGCCCGTGCGTGCGTGCCCGTTGACATTCATCACCACGGGCACATTGCCCTTGAGGTTAAGCGGCTCGTAAAGGAGCGCGGGAATCCACCAGCCGGTCACGGCCTCGAATTTCAGTTTCTTGATGCGGTAGCCAGGGAGGTTTTCGATGGTCTCGCCCCATTCGACCTTAAGCGGCGTGTTGCGCCACTTTGCCGCGCTGCCGCGAAAGATGATTTTGTCCAAAATATTTTGGCGGTATTCGGCGGCTTTGGTTTTCCATTCGTCGGCGGTGCGGACGCGGGGCATTTCGGGTATGCGGCTTTCGTTGAAGACGCGCACCTCTTCCAGCGCAAGATCAGGGCCGATAATTTTTTCACTGAGCGCCTTACCAATGTCGGCCTCGGTGAGCGGATCAGGGTTGGCGATGGTGGATGACTGCGCTAGCAGGAGCGACGCGCGGCTACCGGGGGAAACGCACAGTTCGCACAGCGGCTCGTCGTTTTTGGGTTGCAGCGCAGCGGTGGGTTTGGCTTGAGTGGCTTTCCAGCCCCAACCTCCCAGCGCGGCCACGGCTAAGATTGCGAAAATAAGTGCTGCCTTCATACCGTTGGATTGGGTTTCAATTTACCGCGCGCAGTGTGTCTTGACGAGAAAAAGCTTTGATTTTTGGTGGGAAAGGCTGTTTAACTCGTCGTTCCCCCGCGATGTATTCGCGTCAGAATTGATGAGTGACACGCCAGTTTATTATTTTGATAACAATGCCACCACGCGCGTTGCGCCGGAGGTGTTGGAGGCGATGCTGCCGTTTCTCACGGAGCAATGGGGTAATCCTTCCAGCGCGTACACTTTCGGCAATCGCCTGGCGGGAGCGGTGAATGCCGCGCGCGAACAAGTGGCGGCGTTAATTAATGCCGATCCGCGCGAAATCATTTTTACCAGCTGCGGCACCGAGAGCAGCAATGCGGCTCTCAACAGCGCGTTGCTCACGCGACCGGGCAAGCGGCACATCGTCACTACGGCGGTGGAACACTCGGCCAATTTGAAATTTGGCGAAGCGTTTGAAAAACGCGGTGGCGAAGTCACATGGCTGGCAGTGGATCGCGCGGGCCAATTGGATGTGCATGAACTACATGAAGCCATTCGCGAAGATACCGCAGCGGTCACAGTGATGCTGGCCAACAACGAGACGGGCGTAGTTTTTCCGATCGAAGAAATCGCCGCGATGTGTCGTGCCAAGAATGTGCTTTTTCATACCGACGCTGTGCAAACGCCCGGCAAGTTGAAGCTGGACGTAAAGGCGATAGGCGTGGATTTCCTTTCGCTCTCGGCCCACAAACTACACGCGCCGAAAGGCATCGGGCTGTTGTACGTAAGGCGGGGCACGCCGTGGCAGCCGTACGTAATGGGTGGTAGTCAGGAAAGCGGTCGGCGCGGCGGCACGGAGAATGTCGCGCAAATCGCCGCCTTCGGCCGCGCGGCGGAATTGGCGATGACGAGCCTCGAAACCGATGTCGATCACATTCGCGCCCTGCGAGATCGAATGGAGGATGGGATCATGAATGCCATCGAAGGTGTCACGCGTAATGGTGCGAAGGAGCCTCGATTAGTGAACACGAGCAACCTGAGTTTTGCCGATTGCGAGGCGGAAGCAATTTTGTTGCTGCTGGACCGCGAAGGAATTTGCGCCAGTAGCGGATCGGCGTGCACCACTGGCTCGCTGGCACCCAGCCATGTACTGACGGCGATGGGAGTCTCGCCGGAACACGCTCTCGGCTCGGTAAGACTTAGCCTTAGTAAATATACTACCGATGCAGAAGTTGATTTTCTGCTAAAAAAACTCCCCGAAATGATCGCTAAATTGCGCGGGGCCTCCCCGCGTTCGACCGAGCCAGTGCTACAATCCGCCCAATCATAGACTAAAATCCTTTTTTTTGTAACACTTTACCGCATTAAGCGTCATAACCAAGGGAATATATTATTATGAAAACAGTTATAGCCATCATCGCAGCCATGATCGTGAGCTCGGCAATTACCTTCTTTGCCACCAGTTCATCCTCAAAAAACAAGGTCCAAGAGCGAAAGGAATCTGAAACTGATACCCAGTCCGCTAAAGTGGCAGAACTCCGTAAGCAAATTGCGGATCTTAAGACCGCTTCCGCTTCGCAAGCCTCAATGGTCCTCAAGGAATCCAATGTGAAAATACCTGGCGTGGTGACTGATCCAGCGGATTTGATTGATCAGCTTATTGCAGATGGTGCCACCGGTGCCGACGTGGAATCGCAAAAACGGGTGATCCACTACTTTGAAAGCCTTGTGGACGCAGGCGAAGATTCACTACCTGCCATCTCCAACTTTATGGCACAGGGCGTGGATAAGGAGTTTGGCAGGCCCAGCTTCCGACAGCAGCTCGGAATCACCAACGCTCAAGCGGAGGATATGCGGGCCTTTGTAGCCGAGTCTTGGGGAGAAGGTTCAGAACTACGCAAAAAAATGGGCGAACTCTGGAGCAACCAAGAAATGAGCCGCGAAGAAAAAATGGAACAAATGCGAGAGATCGGAAACTCGAGCAGAGAAAAATTCATGGAGTTGATGACAGACGAACAAAAGGCACAGATGGAGCAAATGGGCGGTAGTATGGAAGAACGTGTTCGAAATATGATGCGGGGAATGATGGGCGGCAGAGGCGGCGGCGATCGCGGCGGCAGAGGAGGACGTTAAAACCAACCCAAACAATCTGAAATCTAACTAAAACCTAATTCCACTATAAGAAAATGAAACATAAACTTAACATTCTAATCCTCTTGGCTCTTGCCGGAGTCATTTCAGCCCAACCCGGTGGAGGTCGCCCCGGCGGAGGCCGCCCCGGTGGTGATCGAGGTCAAGGTCAGCGCCCTGGTGGCGATCGCGGAGGAGAAACCCGTCGAGTAATGCCAATTTCATTGCGAATCGGACTTATTGAAACCCTTGGGCGCATTGGCGGTTTAGACGCCGAAGCTATCTTAGTGAAAACTCTACGCCAAACCCAAGTAGGTGTGGAAGTATCAATCATTGACACACAATTAACCAAGCTGGCTGATGACGCAGAACATCCCTACAAAGACAAAGTGCTCAGCGCTGCAAAGTATATTCTGCTCAACCCACCCGATACCACCGACGCGGTGCCCGGCCAACTCGACACACGGGCCGTTGGGGCTCTATGGGATATTCTCGTCCGCTACAAGGATACCACCTTCAAGGATGAGGCCGAGAAAATGCTGGTTACCGAGAATGGCCTCGACCGGCGCGCATTGGACTACCTCACCCGCGTGCTTGAAGCACAGTCCGTGCCTATCCTCGCTACCGTCTACTATGATGCCAACATCGAGAACCGCACCAAGGAAGATTTGTGGGGACGCATCAATGATTACCTCGATGAATCCCCAGCGGCAGGCCAGGTCATGGTCGATCGCTTCCGGGAAGGCCTCCAGAAAATGGCTGATGAAAAGGCTGAGCAAGCCAAACGCGAAGCCGAGCGAGCCCAAAGAGCTGCTGGCGGTGGTGGAGAAGAAACTAGCCGCGCAGATCGCTTTGCAGAAATGAGAGCACGGTTCCAGCAAGGCGGCGGCTGGGGCGGCCGTGGTGGTGGATCACGTGGTACTTTGAGAGGAGACCTCGAACGATTAGGTCGCAGTCCAGGCCAAGGCAAGGAACTTGGCGCCGAAGCCATTAGCAACCGGCGAGCAATTCTAACCGGAGTTAAAGGAACCACAAGTGATCCTGATTTCCAGACGATGTTTGCGTCCTTAGATAAAAGGCTCGATGACCTAGCAAACCCCACTGAGGAAACCAGCACTCGTTGGCGCCTTAGTGATCCCGAAAGCGCCCGGCGCGAAGAAGAGAGACGTAACCGCGACGGTGGCGAAGGAAGGCCCGACGCAGCTCGGCGACCCGGACAAGGTAACTAAAAGTCAGATTTTCACACCGCCCTTCGGGGCGGTTTTTTTATGCCATTACGTATTACGGCACGAGTCGATCATCCAATTTTCGCTGCAAATAAATCACATCACGCCATTCACCAAACTTGCAACCGGCCTCCAGAAATACCCCTGCCTTCGTAAATCCATGACGCGCGTGCAATTGCAAACTTGGCTCATTTGCCCCATCAATCGTTGCCAGCAGCACGTGTAAATGCCGCTCGCGCCCCGCCTTCAACAGCCTCTCCATTAACCGCCCGCCAATGCCCTGCCGCCGACTGCGTTCCTTGACATACACCGCCACCGCACCGGTGAAGCGAAATCCCATTCGTTCCTGATGAGGCCCCAAGGAGCCCCAGCCCACAATCACGCCGTCCGTTTCGGCCACCAGAATGGGGTAGTTGCGGTCCGTAAAATAGGCGAACCATTCCTCCCGCTGCGCCAGCGTGTGCGGCACGTCTTCATACGCCGCAGCCGGCTCGCGCACCGCCGCATTGTAAATCAACAAAATTCCCGACACATCTTCATGCGCCGCCACCCGAATAATAACCTCATCGCTCACACCCGCAAGGAACCACACCGCCCAGTGAGGCACGAGCCTTTTTGACGGTTTGACACTCCGTATTTTTCCGTTATTCTCCGCGCCCTCGAATGAGCAAACGCAAATATAACGTGGCCGTGGTAGGTGTAACCGGTGCAGTGGGGCAGGCGATGCTTCGCGTGCTGGAAGCACGACGGTTTCCCGTTGAGCAACTCCTGCCGCTGGCTTCCAAGCGTAGTGCAGGCAAGCGCATGCGTTTCAACGGCAAACAAATTACCGTGCGCGAACTCACACACGAATCTTTTACCGATATCGACATCGCGCTCTTCAGCGCCGGAGGTAGTATCAGTCAAAAGTTCGCGCCCATTGCTGTGAAGACCGGCGCGGTGGTGGTGGATAATTCCAGCACCTTTCGAATGGAGAAGAACGTGCCGCTTGTGGTGCCTGAAATCAACGGGGAGGATGTGGCAAAACATTGCGGCATCATCGCAAACCCCAACTGCAGCACCATCGTCACGCTTATGGCGTTACATCCGCTACACTCGGCGTTTGGCGTGGAGCGCATTTTTGCGGCCACCTATCAGGCCGTGTCTGGCAGCGGCACGCAGGGGATTGAGGAACTGGAAACGCAAGTGAAAGACCTCGCCCGCGGGCGCAAAATTTCCAAGTCGGTTTACCCTCACCAAATCGCCTTCAATGCCCTGCCCCACGTGGACGCTTTTCTCGACAACGGCTACACGAAGGAGGAAATGAAGCTCGAAAATGAGGGCCGCAAAATCATGCACCACCCACGCTTCCGCGCGAGCACCACCTGTGTACGCGTGCCAGTGTACCGAGCACACTCCATCTCGGTGAACGCGGAATTCACTAAGCCCGTCACCGTGGACTCTGCACGGCGTGTCTTAAAAAAGACACCGGGACTGGATCTAATCGATAAAGTTTCCAAAAATGTTTACCCACTTGCACTGGAACGAGCAGAAAAAGACAATTGCGCCGTGGGTCGCATACGCAAAGATTGTGCTATGAAAAATGGCTTAAGCTTCTGGGTGGTAGGCGACCAAATCCTCAAGGGTGCGGCTCTCAACGCGGTGCAAATTGCGGAGAAGCTAATTTAGTGCGACGGTACTTTTGAAGTACCGCGCCTTATTCAGAAGAGGTGCGGTTTTTGCCCCCCCCCCTCAATTGCCTCGTCCCTCTTTCGTCTTTTTTGTGCCACGCTCAAAACGCGAATGCGAGTGTGCGTTGATGGCAGGGGAACTACCTCCTCCTGTAAAACGTGTCACAGGTTGGCGCATGCGAAGGGTGAGCCGCATGCTTCGCCCAACGTTTGGGGAAACACGTGTTCTGACAATGGCCGGTCGACGCGAGCTGGAAACAACTGACCGCGCTCTATTGGCCCGCTGTGCAGCATTAATAGTATTGCGCACAGTTACTTTGGCCGTGGATTTGATCGTGGATGTCTGTACTTGCTTCTTTGTGGTTTGCTGGGTTTGAGTCTTTGCGTTGGATTGAGATTGGATAAATGACTGGCTTTGGCCCTGACCAGCTGCGGTAGTTTGGACCGTCGTCTTTGCAGCACCGGTGTTCTGCGAGCCGCTGCCGGTGTTTTGCGAGCCGCTGCCGGTGTTTTGCGAGCCGCTGCCGGTGTTTTGCGAGCCACTCGATGTGCCGCCGCCACTCGAACCGCCACCCACAGGTACGGCCGCGCGACTCCATTCCACCACGCCAATCACCAACATTGAAAAAACAACAATGCCAGTCAACATGGAGGAAAATCCAGTTGCAATAATCTTGCTCACTTTTCTGAAAGTACCTTGTTTTGACAATTTGTAAAGGCTCTCCCAAAATTTTCAGGCATTTTTTTGAGGCAACTTACAAAATTCATCGCAAAAACACCAATTATCGGCCAAAGTAACGCCCTTGGCTTTGTTTACGTATTACAGGCCATAGATCTATTGTGAAAATCGCCTTGCTCATTTTGGCCCTGTTGCCTGCCTCCACCAAGCCCGCGCGCGTGGCGGAGGCGGGTTTGGCGCTCCCCAATCTACACGGGCACGCCCTTACGCCGTTGCAGGCCAAAGGCAAGCAACCAGCGGTTTTGTTTTTCATCACGCACGATTGTCCGGTGGCCAACAAGATGGTGCCCGAAATGCGTCGAATCGCGAAGGACTTCAGTAACAAAGCACAGTTCACGCTCGTGTACACTGACCCCGAACTGGACCCCAATATGCTTACGAAGCATCAAACTGATTTTACCCTCGCGCAAATTAACAGCGTCCATGATCGAAAACATCAGCTCGTCCACGCCGTGGGGGCCACGGTCACGCCCGAAGCAGTAGTGGTATTGGCCAACGGCGTGATCGCTTACCGCGGTCGCATCAATGATCTTTATGAGGACTTCGGTAAACCGCGACGAGTGATCATGCACCACGACCTGCGCGTTGCTCTGAAAGCCGTGTTCGCGGGCCAACCTGCGCCGAAGCCACGCGGCAACTGCGTCGGCTGTTTCATTCCAAAACTTTCCGAATACAAATCAAAATGAAAAAGACGATTTTCATAACCACCTTACTAGCCGCCCTGCCCCTACACGCGGAGGTCACCTTCACGAAAGATGTTGCGCCAATCATTTTCAACCACTGCGCC
>JAOLZA010000057.1 GCA_028343615.1 Verrucomicrobiota bacterium | reverse complement strand
GGCGCACTAATGCGACGCAACTCACCTTCAGCTTCAAGCTGTTTCAAAAATCCCCGGAGTGATTCAAATGCCATGAGGCGTTAGGATAGCAAATGAAGGGGCGGGAGGGCAAAAGTTTATCGTTTGCGTGGAATGGCGCGTTGACGTCCTTGTAATTGCTGCAGGCGCTCAAGGACTTGGGGCGGTATTTCGCCGCGGCCGTTGAGCTGTTTAAAGAGGCCCTTGTTTCCTAGTACGACAGTGCTTCTATTGGAGCGCGAAATAGGCAGAGTTGAAGTGCTTCTGGGTTTACCTAGATTAAATTCAACTCTACGAAAAATATTCGCATCAAAAGTTGCCTCACCAAAGATCGGGCTGCCAAGGATGACTTGGTTACCTTTCCATGCCTTAATAACGCCGGTGATGCGACTGTTGCCCGCGAGCGTGGCGCGCACCGAGTCGGCCGGCGTGGGCGGAGTTACAAGGGTGTCACGTGCAAAATGAATTGTACCTACTTTGCCAACTGGGATATTTACGTCACCAAACGCGGTGGACTTAAATTTCATCACATCATTGCCGATGGCCTGTAGTTTGCCAGTGATGGTGTCATCATTTGCAAATAGCACAAAATCCTCTTTGGCACCCGCATCTGCAGCCATGTTTCCTGCGCCTGGGAGGTTGCCGCCCCACTCACTGATTGTGATGCGGCTGATTCGCATGGGGTTACTGGTGCGTGAGGAGAAATTCAGGCCATTACTTAATGGGGGAGCTGCGGCCATGGTGTCATTCCATTCACCGACGAGTTTCCCATTGATGATGACGGCAACCTTTTTTTTGGATGCATCATGGCATAGGGCGATGCGTACTTTTTTAGGGCCACTTCCAAAGCTGTAGCTTCTGCTGGAAGGTTGGAGGCGTTGGCTGCGGATGCCGCCACCTACTTTTGCATATCTATAGATATAGACGGAACTACCGGTGAGGCGAATGCTGTAGCAATTGCCTCCACTGTACGAGGTGAGGTTGTCGGTCATAAATCCGACGTAAACACTGGGGCTGCCACGTTTCCATTCCAGATCAAACTCCACCTGTGCTTTGGTGGGCATTTTGGGAAAACTGCGCCCGATCACCGGCCCGCTTGCTGTAGATTCAAACCCACCATCTGAAAAATTCCACCCCAAAGTGCCGGTTCGGGTTTCCTTCCATCCTTTTTTTGTTACCGGCCCGGTGTATAAAGATGAGTTTGTGATGGTGCCGGGGGAAAGCGTCCGGATGGTGCTGCGATCCACGGTCAACTCACCCGCGTACCAGGTGCTGATGCGCAGTTTGTTGTTTTCCATTCCCAAAACTTCGCCGGTGAGCCGGTCGCCATTGGAGAATTCAATAACTCCGCTGTGAGGCTTGGCATTGGCCGGTACGGGTTTTGCGGCAAAATCAATACGGCTGATTCGATCTGGTGGGATAGTGAGTGTATCCGGTTTGATATCGGGATGATTCCACGAAAGTCCGTGTTGCGGATCGAAGCCGAGAAATTGCCCGAGCATTCCATTGCCCCGAATCAACTGTAATTGATCAGCTTTGCTGTCAACTTTGGAAGTTAATGTAGAGCGTATATTTGATGAGAGCGGGCGTGTTGGCGCGGGTTTGAGTTCATCAGGTTTTCTGGGTGGCGCGACAGGGGCCGGCGGCGGTTTAAGTAATGGCTGCGCAAATACTACCAAAGCCAGTAATCCGCTTGCGGTGAAAAATATAGCTCTTTTCATCGTGGGGTAATAAATTGCTAGGCAGCTAATTTCCTCATTCGAAGCAGCTAACGACGAGGCTTAATCTGTGGAACTTTCTCGGGGCGGGGCGCCGGGAAACCACCTCTTCCTAAAAGTTGAAGGTTGCGGCGAACATCCTTTTCAATGAGTACGGGTTTTATGGTGGGCGAAATATTGGGTGCCTGCCGAGTGTTCTTGCCTGTGAAATCAATGGATTGAAATACCTCGGCATCAAATGAAGCTTGACCAAATATCGGGCTCGTGGCGGTGACTTTGCCGTCTTTCCAGCCGGTGATATTCATTGCCATGCTGCCTTCGCCTTTGAAGACGGCGCGCGCCATACCGCTTGTTGTGGGGATGGCTTTTACGCGCTCCGTAGCTCGATGGATCATACCAATTTTTTCTAGGCCAATGGCCATTTCGCCAAAGTCAGAATTGAGCTGGAGTTTACCATTCGAAATGCCAGTTAACTCGCCGGTGATGTGATCGGCGTTGTTGAGGAGAATATAATCATTTTTTGGCTCTGATTTAGATTTGGCGTTGGCCTCAGGAAGGTTTCCGTTCCAGTCAGTCACGCGAATGTGGCTGAGTTTCATGCGGCTGGTGGTGCGTGAAGTGAACAGTAAGCCATTTTCATCAGAAGGGAAATCACCGAGGTTTTCCCATTTTTGGATAAGTATGTCGTTGATGAATAGTGCTATGGTTTTCTTTTTAGCATCCATTTTCAGTGCTATGTGTGCGTTGCCCTGCAGGCTAGCGAGGTTTACCCGCACATTGTTACCCACGCGCCCACCACGCCCCGCGTTGTTGTTGAAGTTGTAGCGGTATAGGTATATATAACTCTGGGTTAATCGCAGGCAATAGCCATTGCACATGCTGTAGCTGGTCAGAGAGTCTGTGAGAAAATTAACATACAGGTTCAGGCTGCCTGTCCATTCAACATCAAACTCTGTGCTGGAACGTGCGGGCATTTCCTTCATTTGCCGCCCTACCATTGAATTGCTAGTGGTGGATTCAAATACTCCGTCAGTTAATTTCCAAGTCGGCCCCTTGGCAGCTTGTGCGGCACGCTCCTTCAGTTGCCGTTGTTGTTCTAATGGCAGTTGCGGGATCATCCGCAGGGGAAGTCCTCCGTTTTGGCCGTTATTAAAAGTCCAGTTCTTCGTGTTTTTTGGTCCCTCAAAGAAAACCTTGGCCGAGGAGAAGCCGGGTTTGAGCGATTTAATATGTGCGGTGTTAATGGCCAGTTCGCCGGCATACCACGTATTTAAAATAAGCTTTTCATTTTCCATGCGGACCAGATCGCCGGCTATTGTATCGCCATTGGAAAGCTCTATCTGGCAGTTGTGATGCTTCGCGTGAGCGGGTAGTGGGCCCATTTTGAAGTTCAGCAGACTCACCCGGTTTGGCAGAAAATGGATCACTTTGGGCAGGAAATCCGGATGCGACCATTTCAATCCCTCCGCAGGGTCGTATCCCAGAAATTTTCCACGAAATGTTTCGCCGTTACGGGTTAGAAGATGCTCCTCCATAATCGCGCGGCGAGGATTTTTGGATGGAATAGTCACCGTGCCGGGCATGCCGTTTCGAGGGGGGATGAGGAAGGGTTGTTTGGCTAAAACAATATTGGGAACGGGAACCGGTGCTGGCCCTTTGGCAAGGCGCGGCGGAGGTACAGTCTTGGCTGTTGCAACAACCAATAACAAAGCGAAAATAAAGGTCACGCGTCGCATAGGCTCCATACAACCTGATTTGACGGGGTTTGCCAAGAAAACTCCGCTTTTTTTTGCCTATTTCGCGGGGATAACTTTCTTGTCTTCGAGGGCCTTGAGTTTGGGCTGGATGAGAAATGCGCAGTACGGCAAGCCTGGATTCAGCCGGAAATAATCCTGATGATTGACCTCCGCTTTGTAAAATTTCTTCCCAGGCTCCATCGTGGTCACGATCGGGCGATTGAATTCTTTGGCCCATTCCTTCCGGCTCTGCTCCGCGATGGCTGTTTGCCTTTTGTCGTGGGGCATAATGGTGGAGCGATATTGAGTGCCAATATCATTGCCTTGCCGGTTCAGTGTGGTTGGGTCATGGCATTGCCAAAACACTGACAAGATTTGGTCGTACCCGATTTTCTTCGGGTCGAAATGAATCTGCACCACCTCAGCGTGTCCAGTTGTGCCCGTGCAGATTTCCTGATAAGTCGGGTTTTTAGTCTTCCCTCCCGCATAACCGCTTTCCACCTTGCTCACCCCCGGCAACCGCTCAAACACCGCCTCCAAACACCAAAAACAACCGCCACCCAAAGTGGCGATTTTAGTTTTTACTGGTGTTTCAGCTGGGGTATTCGCGCTCATTAAAATCCCTGTGCTCGCAATCAATGCAAAATATGTCGCCACCCTCATTCCGAAATCTTCCGTTGCCGCGCGTGCATTGGCAACCTTTATTTACTGCCGGGCTTTACGGGCTCGGTGTTTTGTAGATCCTCAGGAAGATTGTCCGGCTGAAATGTTTCCACTTCCATCGCCAGCAAACTGTACATAGGGACGTCAGGTTGATAGTTTCCATTAGAGCGGTCGACCACAATGGTGACGGCGCGAAGGTCGGCACCTTGGGCGCGGACGATGTTGATGGTTTCCTGCAAGCGACCGCCGCGGGTGATAACGTCTTCGACGATAAGTATTTTTTCGTCGGGAGCCAATGTGAAGCCGCGGCGCATCACGAGTGCGCCTTGGTCATCTTTTTCCACAAAAATAAATCGCACGCCCAGTTGGCGTGCTACTTCTTGCCCAATCACCAGACCGCCCATCGCGGGGGCGACAACGGTGTCGATGGCTTCGTTCCGCACGTGGTCAGCCAACGCAGCGCCGAGTTTTTCCACGACTGGCATTTGTTGCAACGCCTGGGCGCATTGGAAAAATTGTCGACTGTGCAACCCACTGCGCAGAACAAAATGCCCGTCGAGCAGTGCGCCGGTTTCGCGAAAAATCTGAAGGGCGTATTCTTGCGTCATCCGCGGAATTTAAAACAGAGAAGGCAGCAGAGGCAATGCAATGTTTCCCATTCCTGATCTCAGGTTGCGTGGCATTGGTTTTGCATCGATTTCACGGCGCGTTTGTGGTGTATTCGTTTCGTGCCGAGGAGGCGTAAATTATTTGTGGCGATTTTGCTGCTACCGTTGTGCGTGGGCGTGGGCCGTGCGTTGGGGCAACTCATTGCGCAATCGGGTTTTGCTGATACCACCGTGGCTCCACTGGTAGCGGGGGTGGCGTGTATGTTTCTGCTGTATCATTACGCGCCGAAACCGATGTGGATTTACGTGTTCGGTCACGAATTTATCCATGCCGCCGCCACGATGGCGTGTGGTGGGCGTGTGAAGGGGATGAAAGTCACGAGCGATGGCGGACATGTGTTGGTGACAAAAGATAATTTTTTCGTGAGCCTCGCACCGTATTTTGTTCCGTTATATGTGGGGCTAGTACTGGCGGTATTTGTGGGCGGCCGCGCACTGTGGGGCTGGGGCAGCCCGTGGGCTTGGAGTTTTTTTTACTGGACGCTCGGCTTGGCGTACGCCTTTCACGTGCTGCTCACTTGGCACATCCTGCACACACGCCAATCCGACCTTACTTCGCAGGGCTATTTGTTTTCAGCAGTGATCATTTTTTTGGGAAATGCAGGTATTTTATTGCTTGGTTTACCGCATTTGCTTGATGGTCCGGATACGCTGGATGCCTTCAAAATGGCGGGTACAGGTACGCTGGAAACCTTCCGTTATTTGGGCACGCTCGCCGCTCGGCTTTGGGATGCGGGCAATTCTGCCTTGAATTAGTAGCCCGCTTCGTGCCGAATGCGCGCGACGAAATATGACGCTAAGCGAAATAGTACAGGCCGATCACATCGTGCCATCTCTACAGGCCACCAATCGCTGGGAGGCGATTGACGAATTGGTTGATCAACTTGTGGCCAGTGGCGCAATACCTGCCGAGAATCGCGAGGCCATAATCGACGCTGTAAAGAAACGTGAGAACTCGATGAGTACCGGAATCGGATTTGGAATCGGCATCCCGCACGCGTCTACTGATCTCATTGATAAAGTAGTCGGCGCGTTGGGGCGTTCGACCGAGGGTATTGATTTTGAGGCGTTAGATAATCAACCGGTGAATTTGGTGGTGCTGTTTCTCGTGCCGCAAGGCCAGTTTCAAAAACACCTGCACACGTTGGCAAACATCGCTAAGCTACTGCACAACAAGGAGTTCTGCCAAGCGCTCGAACAAGCAGGTGATGCTGAAGCGATTTTGAAAATCATCAGCCAACCGGCCAAGCAATAGTGCCGCTTCAGAAGCAAAGAGAGTGATCCAAGGGCAAATCGAATCCCGTCTGCAAGCCGCCGTCATAGCCGTGCTGCCTGAGTCCGACGTCAGTCGCGTGCTCGTACGCGTGTGCACTGACGCAAAGCACGGCGATTTCCAAAGTAACGCACTGATGGGGCTTGCCAAGCAACGACAAATTAACCCGCGCCAACTCGCTGCTGATGTGGTGGCGCATCTCGATGTGGCCGAATGGTGCGAGCCAGTGGAAATCGCCGGACCGGGTTTCCTGAATTTCCGCTTGCGGCCTAATGCTGTGAATGCCGCGTTGCAGGCCGTACTTGCTGGCGACTCGCCGTTCATCACCCCAGCTGCCACGAAACGCACGGTGGTCGTTGATTTCAGTTCTCCCAATGTCGCCAAGCCGATGCATGTCGGGCATATCCGATCCACCATTCTTGGCGACAGTCTCGCTCGCATCCTGCGGTTGCTTGGCCATCGCGTAGTGACCGATAATCACATTGGCGATTGGGGTACGCAATTCGGGATGTTGCTGCTAGGCTGGAAAACTCAACTCGACGAAGCCGCGCTTGCCGCAGATCCCATCGCGGAACTAGAGCGGATATACAAACTCATTAATGGTGATGAGGCCTTGCGTGATGCCGCGCGCGAGGAGTTGGTGAAGTTGCAAAATGGCGATGAAGAAAATCTCAGTATTTGGCAGCGGATGATTGAGCTGTCGCAGGTCCAGTTCGACCACCTGTACTCGCGGCTCGCTATTGAATTTGACGAAACGCTTGGTGAAAGCTTTTACAACCCCAAGCTTGCCGGTGTGGTGGAGGATTTAATCTCCAAAAACATTGCCGAGGAAAGCGAAGGGGCGATGGCGGTGTTTTTCCCGGATAATGAGCAGCTTGCTGACAAACCAGCCATTGTCCGCAAAAGTGATGGTGCGGCCAACTACACCACCACCGATCTCGCCACGCTGCAACATCGTCTCGCCAAATGGGTGCCGGACGAAATCGTGTATGTCACTGACGGACGTCAGCAATTACATTTCCAACAACTCTTTACTATCTTTCGCCGTTGGCAAGCCGACGCGACGGTACGTCTGGAGCACGTGTGGTTCGGTTCCATCCTCGGACCCGACGGCAAACCATTCAAAACTCGCAGCGGCGAAGTCGTGCGCTTGGCCGATTTACTCGACGAAGCGCAGGAACGCGCCTATGCGGTGGTCAGTGAAAAGAATGCCGATCTCGATGAGGTGCAACGCCGAGAAATCGCCCGCGTTGTGGGCCTGGGTGCATTGAAGTATGCTGATCTCTCGAATAATCGCCAAACCGATTATTTGTTCAATTGGGACAAAATGCTCGCTTTCCAAGGTAACACCGCGCCGTATTTGCAGTACGCCTACACTCGGGTGCGCAGCATCTTCCGTAAAGTTGATGGTCCCAATTTCAGTAATATCACCCTTGCTGCCACTGCACCTGAAGAGTTGGCACTCGCAAAACATTTGATGAACTTCACTGGAACCTTGGAGATGGTCGCGGAAGATTATCGTCCGAATTTCCTCTGCAACTACCTCTTCGAACTAGCTGGCCACTTCAGCCGTTTCTATGAAGCGTGCCCAGTGCTGAAAGCAAAAGATGAAACTGAACGCGAAAGCCGCCTCGCACTATGTGAATTAACCAGTCGTGTTTTGAAAACCGGATTGGGTGCAATGGGAATTGAAGTTACAGAAGTGATGTGACGGGAGGGGTTTAATTTTTAGACCATTTTTGTTGCCCATCGGAACAACGCCGCGTCATCTGTGCAATGTGTCAGCTTATCGGCAACAATTCCAAATCCCTCCCCGTACGCTGGGCCGTTAGCCACGCACGCATTGGTTTTGCATTTTTTGATTTGGGTGCGAGCGGCGGCGAGGGCTGATTTTTTTCCCCCATCAACTTCGTATTTCCAGCCGACCAAAAATGCATCCGGAAACCATTTGCGCAATAAAAAAATTAACTTTGGCGTGGGCTTCAGCTTAAGCGTTAACGAAGCGGTGGAGGGGATCTTGCCTTTGCGCGGGCGCTTCACGGTAAAGTCGGAAACGGCGGCCACATGAAACACCGCTTTAACACGTAAGGAGGAGGCGGCCTCGAGTTGTTCGTGTAAATCTTTCGTGGTGTTAAAACGTAACACGCGCACCTTTTTCGATTTGGGCGCGTGTACTGCCGTTCCCGAAAGCAACAGGGTGGTGCGGTGCCCACCGCGCGCGAGCGCATCGGCCAAACAACAACCGAGCCGGCCGGTTGAGTGATTCGTCAACCGGCGCACATAGTCAATCGGTTCCACGGTAGGGCCGGCGGTGACAAGGCAATGCATTGGGTTGGTGAATGTCTAATGCCCGAGGCTCAATGTCCAATTGTAAATCCGAAATCTAAAATCGCATTTCGTCAATTCTCCGATTACTGTCTGCGCGTGAGCATGATTGTTGGTATTGACCTTGGCACCACGCGTTCCGCCATTGCTGTGGTAGAGGCAGGGATGTCTGGGCTGTTGGCTGACGGCAAAGGTGAGCGGCTACTGCCTTCGGTGGTGCATTACCCGAAAAACGGAGCCCCAATTGCCGGTTGGCCCGCGCAACGCCAGCGCGCGCTGGATCCAGCGCGCACAATTTATTCCATCAAACGCTTCATCGGTCAACGCGCCGGCGAGGTACGGGAAGCTGAAAGGCAAGTTGACTACACACTATCTGGAAATCCGCTCGCGGTGAATATAGGGGAAGAGAGAGTGTCGCCCGAGGCGGTGTCGGCGGAGATCTTGAAGTCGCTCAAGGTCCGTGCAGAGTTAGCCTTGGAAACTGAAATCAACCGAGCGGTCATTACTGTACCAGCGTATTTTAACGACGCTCAGCGCCAAGCCACCAAGCGCGCCGGCGCCGAGGCTGGTTTTACAGTGGAACGCATTCTCAACGAACCCACTGCGGCCGCGCTGGCGTGTGGCTTGGAAAAGCTGCCCGAACAGGCGCGCGTGGCAGTTTATGATTTAGGCGGCGGCACGTTTGATCTTTCCATCTTGGAATTACGCGAAGGGGTGTTTCAAGTGCTTGCCACTCATGGAAACACGCGGCTGGGTGGTGATGACATTGACCAACGTATCGTCGATTGGTTGCTGGAACAAATCAATGTGACCCCGGATGCGCCACTGCGCGCGCGAGTACGGGAGGCAGCGGAGGTGGCAAAGATAGCGCTCTCTACGGAAGCAGAGGTGACCATTCAGCTGCCGTTTGTTTCGGGTAACACCAGTTTTGAGTGCGTACTCACGAGGAAAAAACTGGAGGCTTTGGCCGCGCCGGTGATTGAGCAAACGCGCGCGCATTGTAGGCAGGCGCTGGCGGATGCAGGCTTCGCGGCTGCCCAGTTGAATCAGGTGGTTTTGGTGGGCGGTCAAACGCGGATGCCGTTGGTGCGGCGGCGCGTATCTGAATTGTTTGAATGTGCGGAATACGCGGAGACGCGCGGCGACATTCGGCTGGGTGATTCTTTTCACGAAACTGATGGGCCGACGCTGAACACGTCCCAAAACCCAGACGAAGCGGTCGCACTCGGTGCGGCGATTCAGGGGGCGATTTTATCGGGCGACATTCAGGATATGGTTTTGCTCGATGTGACGCCACTCTCACTTGGGCTGGAAACGTTTGGCGGTTTAATGAATGTCATCATTCCGCGTAACACCACGGTGCCGACTAAAGCGGGTGAGATGTTCACCAACGCCGTGGACGGTCAACGCGAAATGTTAGTGCACGTGTTGCAAGGCGAACGAGAGAAAGCGGTCGATAATTGGGATCTAGGCAAGTTTGAGTTAGAATTTAAGTCCGCCAAGCGCGGCGCGGCGCGAGTGGGGGTGCAGTTTGAAATCGATGCGGATGGCATCTTGCACGTGCTCGCGCGCGACACGGCAACGGGTCACGAGAAAGTTGTTGAAATGAAATCGGCCGTGGACGTCGATGATATGGCGGTTCAGCAAATGGTGGAGGAATCCGTTGAGCACGCCTTCGAAGATATGGATGCGCGCAAATGGATCGAGGCCGCACTCAAAGCGCGTGAAGCCGTGAACGCTGTTCGCGGAGGATTGGAGGAGTTTTCTGATGAATTGCAAAACGTGGAAGCTATCCGAACCGCATTGGGTTTGGTTGAATCCGCGCTGGAAATTGAAAATGACTTACCCACGCTCAAGGGTGCCGTGGCTGAGCTCGATGGAGCAACTTTGCCGCTGGCGGATTTGATGATGGATCGCGCGATGGAAGGGGCATTGCGTCAGCGTGGGATGCTCGATTGATTGTCAGGTTTCGGCTTATTTTTGGTCGTTGGCTTCGAGGCTTTCGAAGGCATTGTTCAGCGTATCGCCTGTGGGCTCTTCATTGCCGGTTTCCTCGTCATCATCATAGTGGATTTCATCTTCCATCGGAATTTCTTCACCATGTTTGCGATGAGGGTTTTCAGCGCGTTGTTTAGCTGGAAGTGGGTTGACTAAAATCGTGATGCCGCGCCCAACCAAACGCGGTGCAGTGTCCGTTTTTCCGTAGGGCAACAATTCTTTGACAAACCGTTTCACGGCGTCGAAGCCAAACTCTTTGTGCGCGTTTTCTCGGCCACGGAAGCGCAGGTAAATTTTCACTTTCATATCCGCGCACAAAAAATCAATCGCCCGGGTGAGCTTGAAATCGAAATCGTGTTTTTCGCAGCGCGGTCGAAGTTGTACTTCCTTCACCTTATTGGTTAGGGCGGACTTTTTGTTCTCCTTTTTCTTTTTGGACTCCTCGTACTTGTACTTACCGAAATCGCACACGCGGCAGACTGGCGGTCGAGCGTTGGGTGCCACCTCAACGAGATCGAGCCCATGTCGCTTAGCGAGTGCAATGGCTTCTCGCGTTTCCAGCACACCGACTTGTACTCCATCCGCTCCCACCACGCGAACTTCACGTACACGTATTCGGTCGTTCACCCGTGTGCGTGGCTCCCAGCGTCGCCCTCTGCCTTTATACGGGCGACTCAAAGTATTTCCTGAAGTTGTGTGTTAATCATACAAACTGGCCGGTAAATTGCGCCGGTGCGGTTTCTTTTCTAGTCAAATAGACGGCCGTGGCAAGGGAAAATTTTACCCAAGTTTTATTTTGCGTGCGTCCAGGTCGTCTCTCCGTTAGCGTCCCGCCCCCTATGGCGACACTAAAACCATTTTCCGCACTGCGTCCGAAGGCGGAATTAGCCGCGAAAATTTGCGAGCTGCCTTATGATGTGATGAGCAGTGACGAAGCCCGCGATCTTGCGAAGAGCAACCCTTTTAGTTTTCTGCACGTCAGCAAACCGGAAATCGACCTTGAGCCTTCCGCCGATGTGTACTCAGATGCTGTCTATACCAAAGGTGCGGAAAACTTTCGACTGCTGCAGGAGCAAGGGGCACTCGTGCAGGACGCGCAACCATGCATGTACCTCTACCGTCAAGTGATGGGCAGTCACGCTCAAACGGGCCTCGTAGCCGTCGCGAGTGTTTCCGAATACGACAACGGAATTATCAAAAAACATGAACTCACCCGACCTGCCAAGGAGGATGACCGCGTGCGCCATATAGAAGCACTAAACTCTCAAACCGGCCCCGTATTCCTTACCTATCGCGCCTCTGCTGAACTCGACGCCCTCACTGAACGACTCACCTCTAACGATCCCGCCATCGACCTCACGTCTGATGACCGTGTGCAACATACTGCGTGGGTGATCGACAACGCTGAGGACATCGCCTTCATCGAAGCCCAGTTCGGTGGTTTAGATTATTTGTACATCGCTGATGGTCATCACCGCAGCGCTGCTGCTTCGCGCGTGTGCGCTGCGCGAAATGGCGCGGGGCAAAGCGACCATTTTTTGGTTGTCATTTTTCCGCACGACCAAATGCAAATTCTTGCATATAATCGTGTCATTAAAGATTTGCACGGCCAATCCTCGGGCGATTTTTTGGCGGCATTGGAGGATATTTTTGAAATCGTGGAGGGTGGCGCGGGTGAATGCACCCGCAAAAATGAACTCGGACTTTACCTTGATGGCAAATGGCGAAAACTCACCTTCAAGCTCAACTGCGTAACGGCGGAAACATTGATGGACGAATTGGATGTCGCATTGTTACAAAACCACGTGCTTGCGCCGCTACTTGGAATTGAAGACCAACGCACAAGCGATCGGCTTGATTTCATCGGCGGTATTCGTGGCACGGCGGAATTGGAGGAACTCGTAGATGCGGGCGCGGGCTGCGCGTTTTCAATGTTCCCGACGAGTATCGAGGATTTGATGGCCATCGCCGATGCTGATGGATTGATGCCACCCAAGAGCACTTGGTTTGAGCCGAAGTTGCGCGACGGCTTGTTTTGTCATATTATTTGATCTTACGAAAATGAAAATTGTACTCGCATATTCCGGAGGACTTGACACATCTGTGCTGCTTACGTGGCTCAAGGAAAAATACAACGCCGAGATCATCGCCTTCTGCGCAGATGTTGGCCAAGAAGAAGAGTTGAGTGGCCTAACTCGTAAGGCCAAGCGCACTGGCGCTTCGAAAATGTATATCGACAATCTACAGGAAGAATTTGCCGGCGATTTCATTTACCCGATCATGCAGGCCGGCGCGATTTACGAGGACCAATACTTCCTTGGGACCAGCATCGCGCGTCCACTTATTGCTAAGCGGATGGTGGAAATTGCCCGTAAAGAAAAGGCTCACGCTATTGCCCACGGAGCCACCGGTAAAGGTAATGATCAAGTCCGATTCGAGCTGACAACGGCCGCTCTGGCACCGGACCTAGACACCATCGCCCCGTGGCGTATGGGCGACTTTCGAGCGGAATTCCCCGGGCGGAAGGAGATGGTCGCTTACTGCCGAAAACACAAAATTGACGTCGAAGCCAGCGCCAAGAAGCCTTACTCGATGGATCGCAATCTCCTGCACATTTCTTACGAAGCGGGAATTTTAGAGGATATCGAATTCGACGCATTCGCACCAAAAAATAAAGGTATGTTTAAGTTGTCCGTTGCGCCCGAGGAGGCGCCGGACAAGCCTGAGCACGTGACTCTCGATTTCAAAAAAGGCAACTGCATCGCCGTGAATGGCAAAGCACTCTCGCCGCTCGGTGTGATGCGCAAGCTCAATCAGCTTGGCGGCAAACATGGCGTTGGTCGCGTGGACATTGTGGAGAATCGTTTCGTGGGAATGAAAAGTCGCGGCGTGTACGAGACGCCCGGCGGCGCGATTTTGCATTTCGCCCATCGCCAAATCGAGACCATCACTCTCGACCGTGAAGTGATGCACATCCGTGATTCCCTCATCCCGAAATACAGCGAGCTGGTGTACAATGGTTTTTGGTACGCACCCGAGCGTGAGATGTTGCAGGCGCTCATCACTGAAAGCCAACGTAATGTCACAGGCACGGTTAAGGTGAAACTCTACAAGGGCAACCTGATGATCGCCGGTCGTAAATCGCCCGTGAGCCTCTACAGCGCCGATATAGCCACAATGGAAGCTGACCCCACGGAAGCGTACGATCAGGATGATGCAACAGGTTTCATTAAACTGAATGCGCTCCGATTAAGAGTGCGCGCTAAAGTGCAGAGGAAGCACCGGCGAAAATAATTATCGTTCGGCGGGGAGTTTTACCTGCGCGCTTACGTTCGTGATTCCAACCACGCGGGCGGTGTCACGGGCGGTGACTACGGCTCCAAAGGGGGCGGCTTTGTCCGACTGGATAATGAGGCTAACGTCCGGTTTTTTAGCGGCATATGCACGGAAAATGCGTTCCATTTCAAAAGTGGTCACCACTTTACCATCAATTTCCCAGTGAGGAGGTAGGGTTTTGATTTGAATGCTTAGTGGGCCATCGCCGGCGGCGGTGAGGTCTTGCGTGCGTGAATCGGGCAGGGCGAGGTCGATAGTGGGCAGTCGGTCTTTGAAGGTGGTGCTGACCACTAGGAAAATTAAAACCACCATTAACACATCGATCAGTGAGATGATGATGACCGATGGAGCGGATCGACGATGGCGTGGGCGAAATTGCATCAGTTCTCTGTGCGTTGATACTGCGAGCGCAAGAATTCGTCGCAGAGTGATTCCATTTCAATGGCTAACGTTTCAATGCGGCGATTGAAGTAACTCCAAGCGACCAAAGAGGGGATGGCTACCACGAGTCCGAGCAGTGTGGCGTTGAGTGCGATGCTGATGCCTTGTGCAAATACGGGAGTTTGCTGCGCGGTCCCTTCGATACCCATTCCCTGAAAGAGTGTGATAAGCCCAAAAAGTGTACCGACCAATCCAAGCAGCGGTCCGATGCCGGTGATGATCTCCAAAACCACCACACCGCGTTCCAGTTTGGCGACTTCGGCTCGCGCCCGAGTTTGGAGCAGTTCCGCATTTTCTTCGCGTGGTAAATCAAGATGCTCGATACTCGCGATGAGCAGTCGGCCGTGAGGTGAGGGGCGCTCGTTACACGCGGCGCGTAGGGCGAGCAGTTCTTCCG
>JAOLZA010000056.1 GCA_028343615.1 Verrucomicrobiota bacterium | reverse complement strand
TTTTCACCACCACCGGCACAAACTGTTCATTGATTTCCTTGCTCGGGTTGATGATCTGCTCGAGCAGATCATGGGCTGAATAGCGTCCACCGGCTCCGGTAAGGTCGGGGCCGGTCATTCCACCTTCGTTAGCAAACCGGTGACAGGCAAAGCAGCCCCCAGCGGCAAACATTTTGCGTCCTCTTTCAAAGTTACGGTTCTTCAATTTTGTTTTTGCTACCTCGCTGAGTTCCTTAAGTTTCCACTCCTTCACAAAATTACGCCCGATCATGGACTGTGCCATGATCTCATAGGGGGATTTCTGCCTGGGTTTTTGCGCAAGCAAACCTTTTAACTGCTCGCGGCTCTTGGCATCTAGGCTGGCCTCGGCATCCCGTCGAATAAATTCAATGAACTTACTAAAGCTGGCTCCACCGCGGTAGTTGGACGCCTTTAGGAACCAGTTGAAGTAGGATTCACGGAGTTCGATTGTCCAGCCTTGCTTCAACATTCGCAGTGATCGAGCATATTCTATTTGCTCCTCCTGAGTGGCTGCTCCGTTTAGTAATTGAATACCCTTGGTGGCAGTATTGGGTGCCTGCAGATAAGCCAGCGTCTCGCACAACAGCCAGTTTTGCTCGAAGTCAGGTGCCGGGAAATGAGGATCAAGCTGGTCGACAATCTTGGCCACGGCGCGCGAGTTGGGTTCGCCAAAACGTACCAACGCGATCTGATATGTACGCACGAGGGTGAGCTTGCCCTGTTGATCGAGTTGATTCCATTTTACCTGAGAAAGGGACTTGAAAATCAGGTTGGATGTGGGGCGATCCACTTCTGGCAAATCCGCTGGCGTGTCTGGCTTTCTATTTTTTGGATCCGAACCCACCACCTTAGACAGACCGAGCAGAGCAACCACGCGCTTGTTCGGATCCTTCTCGCCCAACGCGCGATTGCGCCACTGCTCCACGGGCTGATGCATCACCGCCGTCATGGCAGCCCAACGCACAAAACGGTCAGGATGGCTCAAGTGTGGCCAAGCGGTTGATACAGCGTTCTTGTGTTGAACGCCGTGAAACTTTTCCAGCTGATGACGAAGCTCGGTTAGTTTGTTTTGTTTGGGTGTATGTTTTACAAGTGCAGTAGATTCTTCCCCAGTGTAGGTCACGCGGTACAATCCGGACTGCACCTTGCGGCCACCAATCGTGAAATACATCGCCCTATCAACAGGATGAATGATCACGTCGGTTACTGGAAGCGGACTACCGGTTATGAAGGTTTCCTTGGTGGCCGCATAGCTGGAACCGTCCGGTTTCAAGTGCACGGCATGAATTTTCCCCCAGCTCCAGTCGAGGATATACATGGCATCCTGATACTTGGCAGGAAACTTTGCGCCGTAGCCGAAAGTCACCCCTGTGGGTGAGCCCGGGCCAATATTGATTACCGGCGGCAGAGTATCCGAATAAAACTCCGGCCGTTTTCCGGTGCCATTGCGCCAACCGTACATTGAGCCACTGGTCACATGATTGATGCGCGTGGGGCGATACCATGAGGTATTGAAATCATACTCCATGTCCGCATCATAGGTAAAAAGCTCACCATCACGGTTCACGCCTCCGTCGTAAATATTGCGATAACCCGAGGAAACAATCTCCCACGTTTTACCATCCAATGAGACCTTGTAAATGATACCACCGGGAGCGAGCCGGTCCCGGTTATGGCCGCGACCATCTGGCATACGCGGCAGAAGGTGATCCTCACCCCAATGCATCGGCACACGCGAAGTTTGAGTCTTGAGTGGCGTGGTATTGTTACCGGTGATGAGATAGAGCGTGCCCTTCGGTCCGGGCAAAATAGCGTGGATACCGTGGTCTCCGCGCGCAGTCAGTTCGCGCAGGTGCTCCACCTTGTCGAGCTTATCGTCACCGTCTGAGTCGGTCACGCGATACAATCCGCTGGGGAACTTGCGCTCGTAGTCGTTCACCCCCACGTACAGTGCGCCTGCCGCCCAAAGCAGGCCGTTGGCCGCGCGAATCTTGGCCGGCACCGCTTCAATGTCCGATTGCTTGAGTATTTCCCCAGCCGCCGGCGGGCTGAAGCGGTACAGCCCTCCAAATTGATCGCTTACGATAATACGCCCTTTGTCATCATGACACATTGCCACCCATGAGCCCTGTGATGGCTTGGGCACTGAATAGAGGAGCTCCACCTTGAAGCCGTCGGCTGCTTTGATGTTCCGAATTGGGGTGGCCAAATCTGCGATCGATTGGGCGTGGGCGGAAATACCCAGCGTGAACACAAGTAAAGAGACAAAAATATGTAACATGATCCGGTTCAGAAAATACACACTGCAGCCACTCAATGCCAATGGAAAAGGAATTAGGCTTAGATTCAAAGCCCGATTAATCCGGTTTTACTTGTCCTTGGATTCTTTTTTGCCCTTTTGGGCGGCCTTCAATCCCTTGAGCTTGACCTGTTGTTCGCCAGTAAGGAATTCACCAAGTAGCACTTTGGCTCGTCGGATCAGTTTGATTGAAGAAAACTATCGCTCAGAATCACTTCACGAATAAGGGACTTGAGTTTGAAATTCTCCTTCTCTGTCCGGTTCACGATGGCGTCGATGGTCAGGGTATCCGCAGGGCTAAGTTCCTTAGCTAGGGCGAAGCGTAGCAAATGGGCAGCAAATGCCTTTGCAAAACGTCTGTTCTCCTTGGCCAGTGATTCTTTGAATCGGACAATGTCATTGAATTCGTATTTTCGTAACAACTTGCCGCTGGCGTCCACATCACGACCATTCTCGTATTTGTCACGCCACCGGCCGGTGATATCAAAATTCTCAAGGGCAAAACCGAGTGGGTCGAGTCTAGAGTGGCAGCCAGCACAATCTGGATTTTTCCTATGCTCGGCAAACTTCTCGCGGATTGTCTGATTCTTCGGCCCACTATCCTCATTTAAGGGGGGGATATCGTTTGGTGGTGGAGGAGGAGGATCATTTAGGATCACCTCGATGACCCATGCGCCTCGGGCGATGGGATGGGTGCGATTGGGTCCCGCGGTCATGCTCAGCATGGCTGCGCTAGTGATGATGCCGCCGTAGCGTGGGTCTGTGGCGGGCACTCGCTGAAAGGTTTGCGAGCGCAATTTGTTGCGCATCTCATTGTCAAATTTCTGGCGGGCGGCCTGTTGAATTTTACCGGTGTCGCGAGGCTTTGGAATGCTATTCAATGCAGCCTCGGCCTGCTGGAAGGTTTCCTTCAGGGCCGCGTATTTCTTTTTCTGCGCGGGCAACATAGCCTGTAGGGCGTCCGCCTCGGAGATAAATAGATTTTTCCCGGAAGCCGATGCGGCAACCTCTTCTGGCGTAAGGGCACGGTTGTATAATCGTGCTTTATCGATTCTCACATTAAGATATTTATTGCCACCAGGGGGCGTGTGGCGAAGGCCAAAAATAACTGAGGTCTTATTTTTGGGAAAAGTGGCTGAGTCTCGCCGGTAGGGTTTGCCGTAAGGTTTACCGTTACGATACATGGTTGTGGTTCCATCAGTTTGGTAAGTGATAACCAGATGTAATAGTTGATTGATAGTTGTCTCGGGTGTCGAATCGGGGAAATCAAGCGTGCGGGTATGGCCGTTGCTTCCAGAAATCCAGTGTTGGGCCTTACGTTCACCCAGCACGATGGTATCAAAGAAATCACCGGGCCCCTGGACTCCCATCACTCCACCTCCGCGTTGGTTCACATCAGGCAGACTGCACCATACCTCGATGGATTTTGCCTTGAGATCAATGGGAATATTATCGCTTTGAAGAAAGGAACGTTTCAAAACCGCCATACCGTCCTTGTAGGTAATCTTACCGTTGGCCTTAAGCGGAAAATTTCCAAGTGAACTTTTCAAATCTCCGTTGAATTCCCAAGCAGCGTATGGTTTCAGGTCAAACGGTTTCTGTTCACCGGTATCCTTTTTGCGTTCTTTCATCAAGCGTTCCCTTACCGGCTTGATCAATACGTCCAAGTCCTCCTGAGTTGTCTTGATGAGTGCCGACAAGCCTTTGAGGCGCTCGTCAATGCGTCGATTTTCTTCGACGATCTTGGAGACATCAGGCAGGGACGGCTTAAGGTCGTTGGTATACCAAGTCTTCAGGAAATCACTCTGATAATTGAACTCCGGTGTGATGAGTTCAACAATTGGGCGATCTTCAATAAATACGGCATCAAATAACAGCAGCGGTTCCATCAACATTTGCAAACTTGCCGGGTTGTTCTTATCCAGACTGAAGAATCTGTGTTTCTTGGGATCTGGTGTCGCCGCTAGAACGTTTTCGAGCTGCATCCATTGTGAGGGGAAAGTATCCAAAAACCGCTCGATCTTGGCATTTGTCATCATCCGGTTAATGGTCTTGTTCAAGACATCAGGCTTGGACAGCTCACCACTTTTCGCCAAACCCAAGAGCTCCAAGTCCGGACTACTGGCCCAAAAGAAAAAGGAGAGATTTGAGGCCAGTGTAAATAAATCCGATTTTTCATTTGCCGATCCATATCGATAAAGAAACATAGGTGAGGACAAGGCAGCTGAGGCAACTTTTTTCATGCTGCCAGTAAACGGGAGTCCCTGTTTAATTTTGGAAAGGGTGTAGGTTGTGTAACGCTCCAGCACCTCACCATCAACCGGCCGTCGAAAAGCACGCAATAGAAACGGCCCAAGTCGCTTCCGGACTTCCGCCTCCATGTTGACGTCAGCAGCTGGTTTCTTGAAGAACTCGTTCCAAATCCCAACGTTACCTTCGTTAAAGTCCGGGCTTTCGAGGACGGAAACACTCAGCCGCAGAAAGGCATCCAGCAATAAAGGCGACAAGGTCAGTTGATTGGCTTGATTATCAAACCCGTGGGATGCACGCAAATCTTTTGGAAATGCCCGCACGTCCTGAAGTCCTGCTTCCGGCTTCAAGGCAAGGGATCGAACGTTGACTCGATCGGGCATTTTGTTGGAATTCAGACCGGAATTCAGGTAATTCCCCCGGCGCGTCATCAACTTTTCCGGCAATCCGAACACATCGCGGTCTAACCCAAATAAATCCCGAACTACGTTGTTGTACTGAAATCGATTTAAGCGCCGGATGCGCGAGTGTTTCACCTTGGGTCCAATTGTCGCTGCTCGCAGCTGCGTTTTTAATACAGCGAGTAGTCTTACCCGCTCCACCTCGGTCAGCTGCGGCTCATCCTCAGGCGGCATGTCAACCGCATCGATGACCTCGATTAGTTCCTTGATTAACTCAGGCTTCGCCAAAAACTGTTTCGCCGTTACGATCTCCTTGAGGTTAATCTTCCCCTTTATCTTTTTTTCGCCGTGGCACTTGATGCAATTCCGCGCAAAGAGAGGCTTGAGGAACTGATTGAATTCATCGGCGGCACGGCATTCAGGCATCAGCACACCCAGCAGAAGCAGCAAACAACTTCCGCGCATAAACCGTTTGGAAAGCATGGGCAACCTTAGGTCCAAAGATCGGAAATGACGCCCGTGCTGTCCGCGTAGGAATCCATCTCGACGCCCATCAGCTTCGCCAACGTGAGCCACATATTGGAATTGAGGGTGCCACTTTTGGCCTGAATGAAACGACCTTGCTTCACTTGCCCCTGCCCGCTACCGGCTAAGATCAGTGGTAGATCATAATACTGATGGGTGGAACCATCGCCGAGAGCGGCGCCATAAGTGACCAACGAGTTATCCAGCATCGTACTCCCATCGGACTCCTTAATTGCCTTCATACGCTTCAGGATGTACGCGTATTGCTGCATGTGAAAGATGTCGATCTTCTGCACATTCAGGTAGCCCTTACCCTTCTGGTTGTGGGTGAAGGTGTGATGATTTACTGGGTTGTCGAAAACGCCCTCATATCGCAACGAAGCTTCCCACCGCTCAGGGCCCACCATAAATGTGCAGATATTCGTGATCCCCATTTGAAAGGCCAACAGCATTAAATCGGCCTGCAGTTTAATATACTCACCTCTTGGTAAGATCTCGTTTTTCGGTTCTTTAATGTCGGCATCTGAAATCAACTTTTGCAGTTTCGCAATTCTAATTTCAATGTCGCGAATCATACCCATGAACTCGTCCATCGTATCGCGGTCTTCCCGTGGCAGATTTTTTGAAAGTGCCTTGGCGTCCGCTAACACTAGATCCGTGACATCGGCAAGATGAGTCCGATAACTGTCAGCTAGGAATAATCGATCATAGAGCTTTTTCGGATCCTTGATCGAAGGCGCAATCTTATCGGGTCCATACCATGAGATATTATTAAAATAAATCGACTCTTTGCCCGCCTTGAAACCGTTGCAGCTAATCTCAAGGGTTTTAAACACCGTGGACAACCCCACCTTGTCGCCAATCACCTGATCCAAACTTCTTCCATTAGGATGTTTAATGCCCTGTTCGGTCGCCTGCGCCGGTGAAAGACTTGTGAGGTAGCACGACGCTCCCTGTGCGTGTACATCCTGCCCATTTTTAAAAGTGCGATCCAAGCCGGTGATCAACGAAATATCGTTTGTGTGATCCTTCAGTGGCTGCATCGTCGAGGTCAGTTCCAGCGGATATATGCCCGGCTTGTTTTGCTGGCGCTTTTGATTCTTCGTCTTGTCCGCGTTAAACCCACCAACAAACCCAGGCAATACCCCTTCTTCTTCACCCGGGAAGAAACAACGGCGCACGAGCCCATTGGGCACATACATGATCACCAGCTTCTTACTTGGCTTATCCTTTTTTTTGGGCGCGCCTAATACGTCCGCAAACGAATGCAAAAACGGTAATGTCAGCACAGCCCCTTTGGTTTTCAGAAATTTTCTTCTAGAGATACTCATTTGAACTGCTTTCTATTCCTTTGAAGGAGTATGATGCATAATATTCACCCTTTTTTGCAAGGTGCTTTATTTCTCAGAACTCGAGAAAAGCAAAACTGGCTCCATGAAATTTACGGGGGAAACGCCGTATTTTGATTGCATATGAGTGAGCCAATTCGCTTAACCGAAAGGAGATTTCAGGCGGCCACTAGTGAGGCCAGGACCTTACGGATGCCCTTAAAGGTGCGACGGCCGTGCATGGCAGTATAATTATCCACTAGAGCCAAATCCCCATCCTGCCAAGGGATATCAAAGGTGACTTCATTGGCTAGTTCACTGGCCTTGGCTACATCATCAGGATTGAGCGTGGTGTCGTCACCAAAGGTGATGGCTTTACTTGGATCATTACGTGTGTCTTTCCAGCCCTTAAAAGCAGCGATCAATTGATTAAAGAAACTGAACCGGCCATCCCCCAGATCGCGCACGGCTGGAAGCACAGGTGTAGTGGCCCGCAGATCGCCGTTGGGTTGCCATTGCCATGAATAGCCCAGCTCGTTCATACGGGCTTCAGCCGCCTCGCGGGACTCAGCACTGAAGGTGCTTTGCCAACTGCGACCCATACCTGAGGATTCATCGGATTCACCGGCCATGGTCAGTAAATATTTCAATCCCTTATCGCGGCAGGTAGAAGCAAAGTCAGGCAACTGCTCGGTGAGCCGTTCCCACAGAATGTCAGATCGGCAGATAGGCGTTTCACCACCTTCGGCGGGAGCAGTCTGGCAAAAGAAAAAAAGTTTGCTGGGGAAGATCGGAGTTTGTGCCATTTCGTGGTGAAGGAAAATTGTGACCTCCGGAGGCGCTTCATTGGCAGAGAATACTCGGGGCGTATAATTGATGCGGTAGGCGTTGGAAAGAGAATCCTCATAGGAGAAAACGGGAAAGTTAAACGCGGTGACTACAGCATCAAAATCCTCTGGTGAAGCGAGAGGTAACCCACGCAAGAGTACTGCTCCATGACTGGACGCCTGCTCACCGAGCCGGCCAGCGTTTTCAGTAATCCATTGGCAGGCAGCCTCGAGTGATTTGATTTTTAACTCAAAAGCCAGCGGGAAGGGTTGGTCCTTGTATACTTGCTGATCGGGGAGCGAGAGGCCTTGGGCTTCAAGGCTCATTTTAAATCGACCAAGGTTTGCGGTAGTCCAACTTGTTGATCAACGCGCTGGCCTCCTTGTCACCGATGATTTGTTCCTTCTTGGGATCCCATTTCAGTGCCCGCCCCAAGGCATTGGAAACATAGCCGAGGTGTCCGGGGGTAATGGAACGGTGCGCGGTTTCAGCCGGGCAGATGGCCTCCTTGCGGCTCTTCACACCATCAAGGAAATTGCGAGTGTGACCGGGTGACGCGTAAGCCTTTTGCTTGCCGACATTAAAGTCGAGTTTCGTCCACGCGGGATTGGAAGCCTCCATCCTGCCGCGTGTCACGTAGACCCAACCGTCCTCGCCTATGACTTTCACTCCCATACGGTTGTGTGAGCCGATGCTCGTCTTGATGCCACCGGCGTATTCGCAGTGTACCTCATAGCGCGGCGGGGAGTCGTAGCTTTTGGCCTTGCTCTTAGTAAAGTTTTTAGCCTCCACACGCGTGGGGCCGCCTTTGTCTTCACCTAGAGCCCAGTGGCAAATGTCGTTGTGATGACCGATCCAGTCCATGAGTTGTCCGCCTCCATAGGCCAGATGCCAACGCCAGTTCCAGTGATGCCTTGCTTCCACGTAGGGCAGGAGTGGTGCAGGGCCGGTCCACATTTGGTAGTCGGGGTGCTTGGAATAGTCATGCTCGGTTGAGTCGCCTCTGTCACTGTCGTGACCCTTGGGCAATCCAACCTGAACCTCTTTCACCTTGCCAATCACACCGTTTAAGACAACCTCCACAGCGTGGCGAAAACGACGGTCAGAACGCTGTTGTGATCCGGTCTGGAAAATCGCCTTCTGCTTGGCTGCCTCCCGGTACACGGCCTGACCCTCGGCAAAGAAATGGGTAACGGGTTTTTCACAATACACGTCCTTACCGTTTCGGAGCGCCTCAAGGGTTTGCAGCGCGTGCCAGTGATCGGGTGTGGCCACGATAACCGCATCAACATCCTTGCGGGCGCACAGTTTTCTAAAATCGTCGTAGGTGTTACACGGTTTGGTGCCGTATTTTTTGCCGACCGCCTCGGCTGCAGGCTTACGGCCAAGCTTTTTGTTTCGCCCGCCGCCATGTGTTTCGTACGGATCGCATGTGGCGATGACCTGCACATCAGCCTCACGGAGAAAGGAACCCATGACCCCTGTTCCGCGGCTGCCCGAGCCGGTGAGACCGACAGTGATGCGGTTGCTCGGCGCGACCTTTGCCCGACCCAGCACGGAACTGGGAACAATGGTGGGGGCAACCACTGCTGTCAGTGCGGTGGTCTGCAGGAAATGACGACGGGAGAGTTGAGTTTTTTTCATAAGGCGTGGACGGATTGTGAGCACGTGAACGATTGAATCAAGAAAAGATTCACCCCGCTGGCCGTTTCCGGGTCAGCGGGGTGAGTTGAATGTTTTAGTCTAACAGGTTATTTCACATGCAGCACCCCTCGCATCAGGAGGTGATGCCCCGGGAAGGTGCATACATAGGGGTAGTCCCCGGGTGTCGTGGGTGCGGTGAATTCGATCACCTGTTCCTTGCCGTGATCGATCAGCTTGCTGGCCCAGATCACGTCACTGCTCTTAGGAACAAATCCGACATTGAATCCTTCAGCGCCCAGAGCGATGGCCGCAGTGGCGATTGCCTCGAGTTTGCCGGGGTTAACCAGCACGATGTTGTGCGGCATGAAGTCCGGGTTCGCGAAGGTAAGCTTGATCTTCTTGCCGGCTTTCACGGTGAGTTCCGGAGTATCGTACTTCATCTTCTCGACAATGGTCGCAATCCGGATCGTAGTGAGATCCTTAGTGTCAGAAAGAATGCCAGATTTTTGTTTCTCGATTGGTTTCTTTTCTGCTGACTGGCTTGCGATCGAGGCGGAGGTCGCCCAGAACTGTTTGACCGTCGCAGCGGCCACACGGGCATCGCCCATCGGAGAATTCAACATTTGATCCAGTAGTTTCTGGTTCTTCACGTTGTGTTGCTGGTGCAGCCAGAGAGCTTCAAGCAGATGGTGGGCATCTTCAGCCTTCTTGGGATTCCATTGTTTTACCCATTTGGCGAGTTCGCTCATTACCTGGGACGTTTCCCGTTCACTCAGCTCGATGCGTGCGCGATGTCGCGTAAGATTGGTGCGCTCCTTCAGGAGATCGAGCAGCTTGGCGATGGGTTGACCATCCACCTTAACGTGTTTCATAAGCGGCCGGCCTTCGTGAGTGACACGGTAAACACGACCAAATTCGTGGTCGCGACTTGGGTCACGCACATTGTGCTGCATGTGGCCGATGATGATGTTTTGCCAATCGGACACATAAAGCGCGCCGTCGCTCCCCATCTCAAAGTCTGTTGGGCGGAAGTTGCGGTCCTTGGGTGATTGCAGAAAGTTTTCTGAATTCTGTACATCTTTCAAGCCTCCACGCACGCCCCAGACATCTCCTACGGCGCCCTTGGGCTTGGAGTTGGCATCGTCCGGCTTGGTTTTTTTGGCTACCTCGTAGTCGTCGCTGAAACCATCTTGATCGGTGTCCTTGCCCTGAGCGGAGTGGACCAGATGGTAGTTCTTTATGCCAAGGTACCCGATGGTGTTTAGGACGATAAAGTTGCCCTGGTATTTATCTGGAAAATGCGGGCTGGAGATAATACCGCTGGCGGCTACGGGCCGAACTGTTTTGTTGAGCAGTGTTTGCATGCGGAAACCGCTTTTTCCATCAGGGCGCACTTGGTAGACACGCCCGCCAGTTCCGTCGGTCGCGAAGTGGTAGCCCCAGTAGTTGAAGCTTACGCCGTGCGGGTTGGGGGAGTTGTTCGCGTGGAACGAATACTCAAAGGTACGCGGGTTAAACCGGTACATGGCACTGTTGCCGTGCTGTTGGTTTTTTGTCCAGGGAGTCTCCACATTGCTCACGTGGAATACACCACGCTGGTAGTAGAAGTTGCCGCCCGGGCCGTAAACAAAGGCGTTGGCACTGTGGTGTGTGTCAGCAGAATCCAGACCGTGGAAGAGGCGGATGCGCACATCAGCGACATCGTCTCCGTCGGTATCTTTCAGAAACAGGATATCTGGTACACTGGCGACAATGACACCCCCATTCCAGAATTCAAAACCGGTGGGGTTGTGTACCTTGGCAAAAGTGATGGCCTTATCGGCTACACCGTCACGGTTTTCATCGGGGAGGATCAGGAGTCGGTCATCCATTTTCTTTAGTGGTTCCCATTTGGGATAGGTAGGCCATGTTGCTGCCCAGAGGCGCCCTTTTGTATCTACTGCCATTTGTACCGGGTTGGCCATTTCTGGAAACATTTCCTCTGAAGCGAAAACGTTGACCTTGAGACCCTTTGCTAATTCAAGTTGAGCCGCTGTTTCATTGGCAGACCGATAAATTTTGTTTCCTTCTTTTTGGGCATTGCTGCTTCTTGATTTGCCACCTACGTTGGATTTAACCTTTACTGGCGGAGGTACATTGGAGTCATTAACCTTGTATGAGGTGTTGCCATTGGCGTGGGCCCACACCTTTTTATCTCGGTTGGCCACCATAACATCAATCATGTCCAGCTCGTGCATGAGTACGTCCCGGTTGGTTTGTCCATCAACAAACTTCAATCCAGAGCGCCCTCCCCAAACGTCGTTCCCGTCGGTGGCACGGTAACGATTGTGCCAATGCCAGTTTTTATCCAGTACGGCAGTACGAATGCTTTCCACCTGTTTGGTGTCTGAGGAAACTTTCAGGCCCATCAGCTTGCTTGCCAGATGTTGCGCGATCAGCTTGTTGCCGAGGCTATTAGGGTGAATTCCATTGATAGTGAGAGGCTCCTTGTTTTTTGCGTAGAGCATCTTGGAAGCGTGGAACAGATCAACATAAGGAATTTTGCGTACGGCTGCGGCTGCTTCGGTGGCTCCAGCATATTGCATGAGGCGAGCGTTGTTCGCCTTGCCATTGGGCAGATTGGGATTGTTCAGATCCTCGTGGGCAATCGGCGAACAAAGCACAATGCGTGGCGATCCCTTGTCGCTGTAGTTTTGCTTTTTAGTGTCGTCGATCCACTTCATTAATTCCTGCGCGAAACCAGCCGGGTTTTTGTCGTATGACTCATTATAACCCCAGAAGGCGATGATCACATCGGCCTTGGAAATCTTCAGATATTCATGTGGGTTAATGAACCCCCTGTTGCGTGGACGACTGTTCACCTTATCGCCTGAGAAGCCGTGATTCCTGAACACCAGTTCGTGTTTGGGCAACGCGGCCTGCACGTAGCTCTCGAGCCAGCCATGATGCTGCATGCGTTCTGCGAGAGTGTTGCCGATGAGCACCACGTGGTCGCCTTTTTTGAGTTCCAATTGGGCCGCATTGGCCGTGAAAGTAGCCAATGCAAAGATGCCTGTGATGATGATTTTTTTCATAAAAATAGGGGGAGGGATATTTGCCATATCAGGCGTGGCCCGTCCAGCGTGTTATTTACCAGAAATTTGCAGGTCGTGAATACTCCAGTATTTTCCGGGGCGCTTGCCAGTTTGGATGATTTTTATAAACTTGGCTTTAACACCTCTGAAATAAATCTCGGTCAGCGGCTGGACCCCCTTGCCCTTGACCAAAGGAGGAGACCATGACTTTCCATCAAGTGATACAGAAACTTCATATCCATCGGGATAATCCAGAACGGAACCGGCCGAATCAAGACGTAGCCCGCTCACGTCCATTGCCTTGGGTAGCTCGATCTGAAACCACATACCTGGAACCATCGGTGTGGCGGTGTCGAAGCGCGTGCCTAAATTGCCATCCACGGCACTGCCAACCTTACCAGTGTTGTGGCTGGCAGTGAGCTTCCATTTTTTACGATCGGACAAGTACTGCGGCACAGTGGCTCGCAAGGCTTCGATAGTCCAAGGCTCCTTACGAGCGGCGGTGGCTTTACGCGTGGCAGCAACCTGCTCTTTCGTGATGAATGACGCTCGATTACCGAAGCTGTTACGCACGTAGCTAAGGACGGAAGAAACCCATTCGTCATCATATGATTTCATCGAGATCATCTGGTTAGGATATGTCTTCCCATCGACCGGGCCGGTGAGACCGTGTAGCACCACGTTGATGGACATACTCGGGTGACCAAGGATGGTGCGATTTTTTAAGAAAGATGCCGCCATCGTAGCCCCTTTCGGATCGCCGGGAATCGGCATGCCTTTGCCGTTCTTACCATGACAAGCGAAACAGAGGCTGCGATAAATCCCTTCACCTTTTTTAAGTACTTTTAATTCCGTCTTCGTGAAGGTCTGCCGTGGCTGCGCAGGGCTTCCTCGTACAAGTTGAGGAGCTAGTTCCTGCACTGCGCGACTGTCATTTTCGTCCCGAGCACTGGCGAACCAATCTTGCCAGTCCTCTACGCGTAAATGCTTGGCAGTCATTAGTGCCTGTAACACAACCTCACCGCTCTTGTCAGAGGTCATCTTATTTAAATCAGGGGTCAGAGAATCGTCGCCATCCTTGTGCAGGGATTCGCTCACGCGAATGCCGGTGATGCGCACCTGAGAATGTTCATCTTTTAGCGCGGCGCGAATCACTACTGCATCAGCAAGCCCGAGCCCTTCCAGCGTCCATAGCGCGTGCATACGAGCCAAGTAACTTTTGTGGCCGAAGGCCATCTGCTTCAATGAACTGGCCACACTTTTGTCGCCTCGCAGGATCAATAGTTTTTGCGCTGTATCACGCCACCATCCATTCCGATGGCCCAAGTGTGTCACGAGCTGTTCGGAGGTTTCCTTCAACATCTTTGGTTGTGGGCCGGGCTTGTGATCTTTATGTACAAGGCGCCAGATGCGGCCACGGCCGATTGCCTTGTCCAGTTGATATTGCTGCACGACTTTCCGTAGGTAGGAACCACGGCGCACCCAGTTGCCTTCCTGAATAATGCCGCGGTACATGTCCACTATATATAGAGTGCCGTCGGGAGCGGTAACGGCGTTAATGGGTCGGAAATAAGCGTCGGGCGTACGGATAAATTCTGACTGTGGATGAGGATTACTCAGCAAAGATACACCTTCATCGTTCTTGATGAGCGTGCGGCGCACCAGACGGCCGACCGGTTCACCAAAGAAGAGATTACCAAGCAATTCCCCCGGCAATCGATCTCCACGGAATATTTCCTGGCCACAGGTGGCAGTGAAATGGTTTAGCGTTTTCTCCTTGGGTCGAAACCGGCGATTGCCACCCTGCACATCCGGAATAGGTACCAACGGATAGACCGTCCTGTAGTTGGGAGCAAACTGATCACCGGTATTCAAAGCGCCGTACACAATCGGCACCTGAAAATTCAACGGGCCCCGTTCGCCTCCGGCATTCACGTACCACGGCTTGCCGTGGTTGTCCTGTGTGAGGCCCCACTGACCACCGTTGCTTCCAGTGCCCTCCTTGCGCACTGTGCCAGTCAGGGGATCAAGTCGTAATCGATACGCGTTGTAGGTTGTGTACAGCCAATTATCCATGCTCCAGATCAGGCCGCTGGGTTGGTGCTCAAGATTACCGCCACGGTTGCCGCCGATATAGAAAGGTTTCTTTTCGTCTGCCACACCATCGCCATCGGTATCACGGTAGGCAAAAAGATCGTTGGTGTTCGTCTCGCCAACAATCAAACGATCATCCAGTGGAAGCAAAATGCGCGGGAGCATTAGTTTGTCGATGAACACAATGTGTTTGTCGTACTTCCCGTCGCCGTTGGT
>JAOLZA010000055.1 GCA_028343615.1 Verrucomicrobiota bacterium | reverse complement strand
CGCTCAAACATCCGCGCGCCCTTGGCAGTTGCAACCGCCACTGGAGCCAATGCAGCCGGATCTTCGTGGGTGGACCAGCCAATCACCCGGCCTGGATATCGGTTGCGCATCGCATCGATTTGATTGAGGTGACATTTTTCAGGTGGGGTGGGGTAGATCGCGACGCAATGCATCAAAGCGAAGTCCACCGCGCGATGCTCGAGAAAACTGACCACGTTATCAATCTCCCCCAAGCTCAACCCGCCTGTGGAGCAAATGACAGGTAGCCCCGCCTCCGCCACCGCCTCCAGTAAGGGCCAATCACGCGCCGAACAACTCGCAACCTTGATAAGGCCAAACCCCATCTCGCGAATCACTCCCACCGATTCCTCGTCGAATGGTGTGCACATCGTCCCCATCCCCCGCGCCCGCACTACTGCCAGCAACTCGTCAAACTCCTCCCGCTTCAGCCGACTGGAAAGAAACCGCCCGATATGTTTCTGGTCACTGCCTGACTGATGCGCCGGATGCACAAAAGTATCCAGCTGCCGAAACTGAAACTTGAACACCCCGCGAACACCCCGCTTTTGGACCACACCGCCCACCGCCTCAATAATCCCGCGCGCATGAGCCACGTCCCCTTGATGATTGTTGGCCAGATCGAAGACAAAAAGATCGTTGAAATTAAATCCCATGGTTATTTCTCCTTCAATGCAGTCGGCGACCAGCCGACGGTGTAATCAATAAGAATCGTCCGGTGCTGCTGCTGTGAACGATGCGCGGCAGCCACCACCATCATGGTCTCTAAACCTCGCTCCAAGGCAAGCGGAGATTCTGCGAATTTATCGCCTTTCATCATCATTTCTAAATGCCGCAATTCTTGGATGAAATCATCCGGTCGAATTTTTTCGATCACTTGTTCTGAGGTTTGATCACCCGTGCCCAGTCGCACAGAATCGGTGCCTGCCGACTTCCCACTGTACCACTCCGCAAATCCGAGATCACCCTGTACCCGTGCCCATTTGCGGGGTGGGTGGGTGACAACATCCTGCACCACCCGACCGGTCAGACCGTTTTCTGTGCGCAATTGCAGCAGGCACAGTTGATCATAATCAACCGTACCATCGTTTACATAATCGAGCGTTGCCTGTACTTCCACCACCCGACCCGCGCCGGCGGCATGGGCAAAGAATTGCCAGAGATGTATGGCGTGAGAGTGCTCCCCACTAGCCCCGCCACCGCGTTTCCAATAACCAAGATAGGAATCTTGTGGCCCCTCCAGCCAAGGGTGGGCGGCAAAGATACCGCCCCAATGCTCGCGAAACTCCACGTCCAGAGTTTGGATTATACCTAGCTGACTTGAACGAATCACCTTCTCTATAGCCCCAGCAGCCTCGCCTACGGCGTGGTCGTACCCAGTGAAAACCATCACGTTTTTTTCAAGGGCAAGATCAGCTATATCCTGTGCCCCCTCCAAGCCCGGTTGACAAAGCGGTTTTTCCACCAACACAGCCCGCGGCATTTCGGAAATAGCGGCCATGGCCAATGGCAAATGAGTATCCGGAGGCGTGCCGATTGCAATTAGATCAAACCCGCCTTTTGGTTCATCATTCGCCAAATGAAGCCCGATCGATTCATCCCAGTTACCATACCGTGCCGGATATATCTCCTCCCGCATCCGCCGCAATGCCTCCGGATCGACATCACATACCGTCACCTCCCAATTCAAACTACAAGCAGCATGGGCTAAGTGATTACCAATAGAACCTGCGCCAATGATTTTAAGTTTCACAATCGTTAGTTAGAATGATAAACGTCCGCACCTGCCAATCTTTGAAATCCTTCGTGCTTCTCCAAAAGCTCCTCGTATCGCCCTTGAGCCTCTAGTTTTCCTTTTGAAAGAAATAGAATCTTATCACAATCCTGAACCGTGGTCATACGGTGAGCGATTACAATCACGGTGATCCTCCCGTGGAGTTTTTCCAAGGCAGTCCGGATTTCGCTTTCGGCAATTTGATCCAAACTGCTGGTAGACTCATCCAAAACCAACAACTGCGGCTTTTGAAACAATGCGCGGGCAATGGCCAGTCGTTGCCGTTGGCCACCGGAAAGCCGCACGCCCCGATCTCCCACCGGAGTGCTTAACCCTTCTGGAAGTCCACGGATGAATTTCCCCAAATTGGCCAATTCAAGTGCCTCCCAAACATCCGCCTCCTCCATCTCCGCCGCCGGCTTGTCCAACAACACATTCTCCGCCACCGTGCCATCCGCCAAATAAGGAAACTGCGGCACGTACCCAATCTGCCGATGCCACGATTTTATATCGCATTCACACAAATCCTGATCATCAACCAAGACCCTTCCCTCAGTCGGCTCATGCAAGCCCACCAACAAATCAATCAACGTGCTTTTGCCCGCACCCGACTCACCCACCACACCGTACAGCCCCCCGCGACTAAATTTACAAGACACCGAATCCAAAGCAGGCACTGTTTGCCCATGGTATTTAAACCCCACACCTTCGCATCGAACTGATTCCCAATCGTTCCAAATCACCGGGCCATTCGAACACGATGACTGGTTTACCGTTCGTAAATCCTGATGAATTTTCACGACCTCTTGCACCCACGGCAACACATTCCAGAAATTGGAATAGGAGCCGAGCAACCCGTTTACTGACGGCAACACCTTTGAGACCACCAATGCAATAAGAGCCATTTGTGCAGCAATCATTCCGGATGAATGCCCGGACATATAAAGCAAGATCGCAACGGTTAAGATTGAAATCTGTCCCAGTAACATTAGGGTAACACTCTGAACTTGAGGCCAGAAGTTCAGCGCTGCATGGGCCTCCGCATAGACTTGAAAACGATTTCGGAATTCCTCAGAATATTGCAATTCTCGACACGCTAATTTGATGTCTCGAACGCCAGAAACTGCATTATTCGCAAAGGTAACCAATCCCTCGGTGGACCACTTGGATTGGGTGCCTGCCCTTTCCAGCTTGGGCTTTACCCTGCGAATAATCATCCAGCCTGCAGTCCCAATTATGATAATACCAAAAAATGCACCGGCGGGAGCTACCTTGAAAAGTAATGCCAACGGCAATATCATTCCCAAGATTTGCTGCGACATTTGAATCAGTCGTAGAATAAACAAACGCCCCCAATGAACTATATCTGAATGAAAAAACCGCACCAATGAAGCACTGTTTTGTTCCAAATGCCAATGGATGGGTGCTTGCAAGGAGGACTTCATCAACTCGTACGCCATCCGAGTTTGGATATCTACACTGAAACGAGCGCCGATTCGCCGTAGAAACAAGTTCAATGCTGAAGCTGAAAACAACAACAATCCGGAAGTGGCAATGATTTTATATACCAATTGGTCCTGCTGTCCCACTTGAAAAAAATCCGGTAACCAGCCAAAAGCCCCACTCTTAGCAAAGATTTCTGGCTCAACAATTATCGCCACAGCCGGCATCACTGACGCCAAAGCAAGAATGTCAATCACTCCCACTAAAGAGGTCAAAGCCACCAAACCGAGCGCCTGTCTACGTTCTAGTGAATTCAACAACCTAAAGGAAGCAAGCGTCAACTTCCAGAAATCCAACCTATCAAAAGCCATTTTCAATTCCAGAAGATTCAAATAATTTCATTACCCAAGTTGACCACCTCGGTCAACCTCTCCGCAATTCCAACAGACCATCTTATTCAATAAATGCAAACGGGAAGCCTTACGGATAATCATCTGTGATGCGTGATCCCATTCACTAGAACACCTTAAAAAAATTCAGAGAACAATATCCAATTGTCTGCCCTAATTCACGGCATAATCTTCTGTTTTCAGCATTTTGAACACATGGTAGTGAGAATGCCCTGACTGGAACCAAGCTCGAATACACTCCAATTCCCGCTCAATCACTTCCATGTTCCCTCTGATTAATTGCTTTCCATCCTGATAGATTTCCCATTGACGCGAGTCATCTTCCAGAAGAAACCCTGCTTGCCAATCTGGCCTCCCCCAGTACAAGCCCGCGAATTGGCGGGCTTTTCGGGTAGTCTTGGCAAGTGGGATTTCCGTCCACCACTGGCTAACCAGCAGCTCGAGAAAGTCCTCCCGACTATCACTAGTTCTTACAAATCCCGCCTGATCATACCAGCCACGTTCTGCCACCAAAACAGGCTTCCCTAAAGCGGCCGCCTCAACCCCAACCGTTCCATGGCACGTCACGAACGCATCGATGGCTTTCAACAAACCTGCCCCGCCCCATAATTGTTGAGTTATTTTAATATGCGCTGTTTCAGCATCAGCCATTCGCTTTCTGAAGTCCACCGACCCATACCATGCATCACAGGGATGGCCCTTGATTAACCAGTTCACTTTCTTTTGTAATTTGGCTGCCTCGACGACTGCTTGAATCAAGTCCCAATGATCTAAGAAGCGATTCATGCCAAATGAGTGAGGATAATCGAACCAATTGGATGAATAAAAAGCAACGATCGGCGTTGAGATCTCCCAATCAAATTGTTCACATATTTCTTGTTTATTGACTTCCAAGGAATTTTTACGAAAAGCATATGATGCTCCAATATTATTTGTGATTCCTTCAATACGACGAGCCACCTCTTGTTCGCCGCACTGCTCTAAGGCGATCTGTTGTGTTGCCGGCAATAATTCCATATCGTTTCTTGCCATTCGATCGCCAAATTCAAAGATGTCCGTTGGTTTATGCAAGGACCAATATCGACATAGTCCAGCATAACCAAAAGGCACAATTACTTTTACCCCATATTTCAATGCAACCCAAACCCATACGCTTGTTGCGCCTACAGCATGACTGGCGATGAACAAAGAGATGGGGGAAGATGCAAACATCTTGTCAGCTGTTTTTGCTGCCTCTAAAAACTCACTGACATATAAGGCACCATTTGTATCGTGAATGCAGACGGTTTCCAGCCGTTGCCGTTTCAAAATGTGATCATACAATAATGCTGGAGGAAGTTCATGAGGCAATTCCCATTCTAAAATTTCAGAAGCATTTCCTAAGTTCTCCCATAATGCTTCTGCTTTAGCGGATATTTTTTCCCCGTTCGAATCTGACAAATAATGGAATCCCAAGATCCCCATCCTTCGCATCGTTGCGGTTTGTTGCTGAACGTTATACGGACCCAGGAGCCCCTGTACTCGTCCTTTTTGAATTCCTAATGCCGATAACAACAACTGAACCCTCAACCAGTAATTTGGATTATCCCACGTCCCGTCTAATAGTATGGGCTGCGACACCAGCGACCCTTTGAGCGGGGCAATGGACTTTAAATCCTCCTCAAACAGTATTCGAGCACGTCGCCTTGAAATAGCCTGAAATACATTTAGCGAATTCGCTGTTCGTGTAACGAAGGAAGCGATCCTATCAAGACTAATTATCGCCATTTATTTCCTTCCTTAGGCTTTCTCATTGTTGGCTGGGTTCTATTTGATACTTGTAAGCTCCGGCCCTAATTTTTTCTTGGGCACACCTTAAATCATCCTTACTTATCACCCCATAATATCTGCCCTCATCCGGAAGGGGAAGATGCTCAGGGTTAAGCCTGCCAGCAACCAGGTCTTTGACAACTTTTCCTAGCAGGGCAAACCCAGCACAGTACACCTTTGCCCGTACAGACTGATAGTCGTCTTCACGGGAAAATGTCAGAGATTGCCGAGCAAGAATAGGGCCGCGGTCAACCTCTTCTGTCATTAGGTAAACGCTGTTGCCCACTGGATCATCATTGAGGATGGCCCATTCGACATTGCAGCATCCTCGATATTCTGGAATGAGGCCGGGATGACAGGAGATGACCCCGCGGGTAGCTTCAAGTATTTCGGTTTTCAAAATACGATTAGTCCCGGCATTGATTAAAAAATCGATCTGTTCTGACTGCAGGAAGGAAACGACCTGCGGCGAATTGTGATTCTCAAAAAAATAAAAAGGGATGACTGGATCCAAGTTGTAAATGTTTTTTAATTTGATGTGGTTACCTACTCTTAACCGGACGCATTCCAATACCTCTTCGTTCAGGTGCTTACTGTCGCAAATCACAAACTCTGGACTCACTCTCATTTCCTGTAACGAGGCGATGATTTGGCCCAAAAAAGGGTTGTTCCAAGTACTCAAGAGAGCAGTTTTATACATTTTATTGGGCAGGCAAAGCCGATGATTGTCTCCGACGAAAGCAGGCAGCAATATGGTAAACTATGCGATCGATTGCCAAACCTTCTGCCCCTCCTCCTGAGATGAGTGCCGGTATTTTTCCTGCCATCAATGAAGGCAGGGCTTTTACTAAATCTGAGCGGTTAGTGACGGACAGGATGTCGCCATCTTGGATGGGCCCCAACCAATCTCTCTCAATGGGTTGCGGTAAGATGGATAACACGGGGCGACCCACGATTGCGGCTTCTATGAGTAGCATAGAGGTCATCCCGATTACGGCGTCTGCCTTTGAAGCAGCCTCCAGTGGATCGCCTCCTGCTTCGACAGTAATTTCTCCTTCGAACCGGTCAAAATCACTTGCAGTCATTTTCGGGTGGGGTCTCACTACCACTTCGGCATTGATTTCAGGAAGGGAATCCAAAGCATCGAGCAGTTCTTCAAGAACAATGGCTGTCCGCCAGTTATCTCCACCCCTTCCCTCCAATGTATAATCCTTAGATCGGTATGACAGTTTTTGATCGAACAGATCCCAGCCCTCCGCCAAAAACAAGATTCGCTTTTTCCCGGCTTGGTTTTGTTTCACTTTAACGGAGTTGTTCTGTCGGAATTGATATGCGCGGTCGTAGGCTGGGTGGCCGAGGAGGAAAATTTTTTTGGCGGGAAACCCAATTTGGATATATGCGTCCTTGGTGGCTTGATCGGGCACAATTAAATTGTCTGGGATGTAGCCTAAAGGGTCATCCTCTTCCCCACAAAATCGGTTATTGGCATTGCAGGCCATATCCACCATCCCGATGGTTGGAATGCCGATCTCTTGGGCTGCGCGGGTGAGGGGTAAGCTGAAGGCTTGCTTGTGCTCTGAGGTGCCCACGACGACTACTTTGGGTTTTTGAATATTCAGTACTCCCAGAGGAGTCCCCTGTCTGGCGAAAAACGCCTGCCCCTTTGACGCCAAAAAATCTTTTGCGTGGGAACTGGCCAACAGAATTGTGTCGCACCCGAGACCGGCAAGTTTTCCAGGCAGACCGACAACCATGTTCGCCGCGCCCGGATCTTCTACATGGATCAGGATGTCAGCCATTTGCTGTTTTGCATTCTGTCCGCAGGCATTGGCCATTGGCCTTCCGGGAAGCGAACAGAGCGGCGATGATTTTCTCCGCTTTCAGGCCCGTTTCTCCATCGCATTGCAACGCCTGTCCGGCCATCAGGTTTTCGGCCAGGTTATCGTATCCCTTGTACATAGCTTCCCCGATGCGGGTGGATTGGGATTGGGTTGTTTCATGGAGGAGTTCCGATTCCCCGGTCATGGCCCTATTGGGGCCCGTGCGGGTGACCATTCGGGTAAGCCCTTCATTCAGCAGCTGCATCCGGCCTCGGCCGCCCCAGACGTCCAGCCCAATTTCCCGATAGGAAGAAAAATCCAGTGGAGACGCCATCACGGCCAGCCCGCCCTTGAGTTGGAGGGCAAATGGGAAGTTCAGGTCATTGAAAATGGGGCCTGCTTCAAACGCGGTTTCGGAAAAAAGTGACTGTGCGGATTGGGTGTCCCCCAAGAGCATATGGACCAGGTCGATCAGATGCACCCCATTGTTGATCAGTCCATTCCCGTAGGTCATGAACGCCGCCTGGGGTTCCCCGATTGTTTCCCTCAAGCCTCCGGCCGCCAAGTCCACGAGTTGGGGGTCGAAACGCCTGAACAGGTTTACCGCCAGTGAAATCCCCCGTCGCTGACATTCAGCGATGAATTCTTCCCCTTGCTCGACCGTTTCACCGAGTGGTTTTTCCGCCAACACTCCGCGCAGATTTGGGAAGGCATCCAAAACCGCCAGGCGCTGCGCGGGGGGCGTGGCCATCACGGCCACTTCCACCGTGTCGGCTCCAACCAAATCACGGGCGGCGGCCGCCACATTCCCGATGGCCCAATTTGTCTGGGCACTTCCACGAGCATCGCCGGAAGGATCCGCAACTCCAATCCACTCAAAGGCGGGGTGGTCACGCAATATTTGCGCATGGGTGGCATGGGGATAATGCCGGACCATCGCAGGGTCAGCCGCATATCCGGCTCCGATTTTTCCAAATCCCACCAATGCTGTCTTGAAAGGCTTCACCGGGTTGATTTTTCTTCACAGTGCCCATTGATCTCGATGAGTTGGGGCTCACGTTTCAGCAATGCCACAACTTCTTCCGTACCGAAGCAGCTACCGTGCTTGGGTTCCAACCGCCGATAGATTTCGTTTTGGAATTGGAGGTCTTCCGCGTAATCCAACTGAAACCTCCATTCCGGATGCTGCCATCGCCTTGGGGCCATTAGGTTTATGATGCGATATCGATCTGGGTTTTCGTAGAAATAAAGCGAAACGTGCTCGTGGACGGCTGAATCAGCCACCGTCCGATCCACTTCGTCCAAAGCCGAATAGGAGAAAACCTGAACGTACTGTCCCATCGGCCATGTTAGTTTCATGCCGCAATTGGAAACCACATCCACGTCATGCGCCAAAAAAGTATCCACGCCCAAATCGATCACTTCGGGATCGGTCAACGGACAATCGCCAGTGACTTCAACGATCACCTCAGTCTTCATCCATTGATGCGCTTGGACCACTCGATTCAACACATCCTCTTCACTGCCACGAAAACATTTTACCTGATGTTGATCGCACCAATCCGCCAAAACATCATCCGTCGAATGGCTTGAAGTGGCTACCACGATTTCATCCAAGCTTTGACACGCGCCAAGACGTTCCACCAATCTATGCAAAGCGGGTTTCCCGCAAATGTCCATCAACACTTTTCCGGGCAAACGGGAGGAACCCATCCGAGCTTCAATGCTGGCAACTACGCGTGGTTTCGGCATTAGTTGTCGGAGGGCTATCGCGCCAAGGCGGGGAGGTGGTTGAACACTTTCTGCATAGCATTAATCACGGAGAGCAAGTCATCCTCGCTCAGCTCATAAGAACACACATCAAAAGTAAGCAATTCGTCTTTGAAAAGCGATTCCGCCACCGGACACATGTTCGGCTCGTACTGCCTTTCCGTGAGTGAAAATGGCCAGCCATCCCGTCCAATAGCGCGGCGACGTTGGAATGTCGGCAGCCGATAAAGCGGTTCGCAATAGCCCTCACCCACCGGCAAGCCCTCCGCTTGAAGGGCCTTGGCGACAAGCTGCCGAGGCACACCCGTCACTGCTTCGTCGTATTTTGCAGCCCAGACGTAATACACATTTCGGCATCCCTCACGAACTGACGGCGGCGTAAACCCCGGCAAATCCATTGCTGCCTCAGTTAGCTGATTCGAAATTGCCTCCCGCTCGTCCACCAGCCGATCCAGTTTTTTTAATTGCTCGATGCCTACGGTAGCGCTCAATTCAGTCAAACGGAAATTGAACCCCACCATGTTTGTGGCATCCACCATCTCCACAGCTTCCACAATATTTTCACCGTGGTTCCGGATGGCCCGCATTCGCAGTGCCAAGTCATCATCTTCCGTCACGCAAACCCCACCTTCGCCGGTTTGAATGTGCTTATGACAGTTGAGGCTAAACACACCAATGTGTCCCACACATCCCGCCAAGCACCCCTGCTCAGTCGCCAATGGCGCTTGGGCTGCATCCTCGATCAAATAAATCCCACGCTCATCCGCCAATGTCCTCAACTGGGCCAGCTCCGCCGGGTGCCCAAATAAATCCACCACCAAAATTGCGCGCGTTTTTGAAGTGATCGCCTCCGCCACTTTCTCCATATTCAAACAAAACGTTTCCGACTCCATATCCACAAAAACCGGAATCCCCCCATAAATCAGCGGGGCCATCACTGTGGCAGACATTGTCATGGGAGGGACAATCACCTCATCACCCGGGCTGAGCCCAATGGCTCCCAAGGCGACGATCAAGCCCGAGGTGTTTGAATTGACTGAAATCGCATGCCGAACCCTAAAGCGTTCCCGCCAAGCACCTTCAAAAGCCTGTACAATTGGCCCACCTCCAAATTCATCACACCACGCTCCAATGAAACCTGAGAATTTACCCGTCCGTCCCACCGCTTCTAACGCCTTCACCTCTTCCTCCCCAATGGAATTGTAAGCCGCCAATGGTTTCCCCATTACCGGATTCCCTCCAAATATTGCTAGCCCACTAGATTCAAAAGTTGATTTCATTTCAAATCCAAGAAATTCAGAACAAGACGTTGCCCGGCCTTTTGGCTTTTCTCCGGATGAAACTGTACGCCAAATAGATTGTCTTGTTGAACAACGGCCGGGAAATGATGGCCGTATTCCGCCGTCGCCATCACGTACTCATCATTCTTTTACACCAAAAAATGTATAGCGCAATTCACTTCCCTCTTCTCGGAAAGAAGAATCGTAATAGTCAACGTAAACAGGTTTAAATAAATTAAACTTTTCCACCATTTCCGTTTTATCTTTGATGAAATTGAGATAGATATCGTAACTTACACGTCCATTTTCAAATTCAACGTGCCACAATCCGTCTTCCACATACTGTGCATGATTTCTATAATACATGTCCCAACCGTTCATACTTGCAAAAATTTTCGCGCCGGGCTTCATATTGTCGTACAAATTTTTAATCACCGTCTGAAAATCTGAATTAGTCAAAAAATCCAGAGTTTGTATAGAAATGACAATATCCATTTTTTCGTCGAAATAGCACTCGCCAGGAACGGGCTTAGGATCGATTACCATAAGTTGATCGGCAACGCCGGGCATGATATTTTTTGCATATGCCACATCATTCTTCGCAATATCTACACCGAAGCAATTAAAACCTAGTTTATTAAAAAAACTGAGAGCCCCACCTTGACCGCACCCGAAATCAAGTACGTTTTCGCCAGCAGTTCCATCAATACCGTAATCAAACTTCAATATCCTTCCGTAAAATCTAAAGATAAAACTCTCTACGTTTGGAGCGCTGTATTCAGGAATAATATCATTCCAGTAGTGTGAATTAGTTTCTAAATAATTACTCATTTTTTTCGTATTTTAAGCTGGGTAAAGTTAGAGGATTCTGACTCCAAAATCCTCTGTGGGGATGTTGTGAATTCGTGAGTTATTTTTATATCGCAAACCAGGGACCTCCCTCACGGTCTCAACGATATTTTTCCAAGAGGTAAGTGTTTCAAATGCCAAAGGCGACGCGGCAAAGAGTGCCTTCAAAAATGTATAATCATCATCTGTATCGAGTGTTAAACGTAACCAGGACTGATCGGATGTAAATTCATGGGATTTGAGCTTAAACCGCGTCGGTTGGTTGTAAATATATGGTGTAACATGCTCTTTTTCAACATAACTTTCTGCCTCCAAAGCCGCAACAGTCAATGACTTGCTTGTGAAACACTCAACGTCCAAACCAACTGGAAAAGTTCTCTTTAAGGTGTTACTGGTGTAGTCAGCATCAGTTCCGGCACGTAACTTAATGACATCATCGATTACCTCAGGAGATACGAGTGGACAATCTGCTGTAATTCGCACGATAATTTCTGCTTGCAAAACCGCTGAGGCTTTGGCGTAGCGAGAAAGAACATTTTTTTCTGAACCCCTAACACATGAAACCTTTAGCCTTTCGCATAGTTCTACAATCTGTCCATCGGCTGGGCTCTCTGAAGTTGCCACAGCTAAATCGTCTAGTCTGGAAGCGGTTTTAACGCGCTTGATGCAATGCTCTAAAACGGTTATTTCTCCAATAGACATCAGAACTTTACCGGGTAGCCGGCCTGAACCCATCCGGGCCTGGATGATGGCTACAGTTTTACCTCTCACCTATAGTCCTCCAAACTACCCTCGCGCACGGTATCGAGGGTTGAGCAATGCAGACCGCCCATCATCGAATAAAGATGACGCATGCGAATCGGTATCACATTGAACCCCCTGCCCTCAAGCAACCGAATTAGCGGTAATTGTAGGTCATGTACTAGAATCGTTTCGGGGTTTATGGAGAGCACATTTAGTCCCGCCCACGGACTGCTGATATGTTCTAGAGCAGAGTTTACCCCCATTGCTTTAAGTTCACGAAAAACCGGAAGACGCACATCTTGATGGAACTTAATCTCGTTTTCTGGGACAGGTACTACATCTCCGAAGAAAAGTTTGTCCCACTTCTGAAAAATCTTTGGATAATTTTCTGACCCAACCCTGTTGCTATTTAAAAGGACACTGCCTGGCTTCAAAGGTAAAATCGTCGAGTCAAGATGAGAGGAACGATACAAGTCTGTAATGTGTACTCGATAATGAGAGCCTAAAACAGATTGCAACCATTTCCCGGCAAGCCTATTACCGGTACTTGAGACGAGATAAAGAACATCTTCACCAATTCTGATGATGTTGGCAGCATCAAACAGAATTTCATTTTCCGCAAGCCTATGGAATGTTTCACTAAGACCGCCGCTTAGTGCTGTATGACGCTCATCTTCACTCTCTTCCAGTGCAGTCCAGGGCCGTTGATATTCCTCGACATACTCTCCTCGCAGACAGGGTGGCGGAGCATAGATCCAGCGGATTCCCTCAGGCATGTAGTGGTTGTAAAAAATATTCTGCAGCGCATAGTGTTCAAAGAACCTGAAGCGAGATGCAGAAGCACTGACAATTAATGTATCTCCGAAAACAATATGAAGATCTCGAACATTATAGATGTCATACCCTTGTGCAGCCCAGTTTGGTCCGCTGAAATTAGCGCTATTTTCCTGCCACGATGGCCTTAAAATTTTGATCCCGAAACTTTGAAAGACAGACTCGAGATTTGCCAAATCCTCTGCTACTTCTTCTAAATACCATCGAGGATATGCCTTCGCCACGAGACTATTGGCTACAGCTACTATTTTCTCCTGCACGTTGGGGAATTCGAGTGGCGGAATAAAACCCTCGACAGTGCCAAGTACCACTTCACGTAGGGCACTCCATTCATTATGGGAATTAAGTTTCATACAATTCTTGTCAAATTGGTTTCAAAAACCATTACATAATGTGGTTTTCTGCAAGGCCGTTTCCGCTGATATGTTTGTTGCAGCTCGCTTCCCTAGCAATTCATCGTAATGCCTTGGGTGTAAGCCACCACTTGGGCGCACTACCCTGATATTTTCCGTGGTAAAGATCTCTCCTTTCTTGATATCACGTGTAGCCCAGACGGATGGCCTTTCCCATACGGATGCATCTTCTACAGACCGAGGCCCGAATTGACCCTCACCTAGGGCCTCGAAACACTCGTTAGCGATTTTGACCATTTCCGCGAACTCGTCCGGCTCAAGGGAAAAGCTAGCATCTGGGCCACCTTCCCTTCGGTCTAAAGTCAAATGTTTCTCGATTACACAGGCGCCCAATGAAACAGCTGTAGCAACTACTGCAACTGACATAGAATGGTCACTGACCCCGATGAGAGTCCCATAATTTTCGCGCATAATTGGAATGACGGAAAGATTGGCGTTTTCGGAAGTTGATGGATAGGCACTGGTCGCCTTCAATAGTATAGGGGGCAAGCCAGTTTGACTGTTAACAGCATTCACAGCCTCGGAAATCTCTGACGCCGTTGCCATACCTGTCGATACGATAAGAGGCTTTCGGCTTTTTGCGGCTGCCTTTAGAAGGGGTATATGAATCAATTCAAAAGAGGCAATTTTTACAGCATTAATGCCGATACTTTTAAGAAAATCCAGTGAAGTTTGGTCAAATGCCGTACTGATACACGCAAGACCCAACGAACGGGCACGATCGAAAAGGGCTCCATGCCATTCCCAAGGCGTGTAAGCTTGGGTGTACAAATCCCACAAACGCTGGCCACCCCAAGGGTTTCCCTCGTTAGGCAAGAAGAATTCTGGTCGGTGCGAATTAAGCGTTAACGTTTCGGGGGTATAGGTCTGCAGTTTAATGGCGTGGGCTCCGGATTGGGCCGCGGCATCAACGATTGCCAACGCTCTTTCAAGAGATTGATTATGATTGCCAGACAGTTCAGCAATAATAAAGGGCGGTTGATTGTTCCCTACTGCCCTATTTCCTATTACAACATTATTTACCATGGCCATTCAGGTGAAAGCGTGACTTGATTTCTGAGACTAGGCGGTCCGCTCCTTTTGTATCTAAAATGTTCGTTTTGGCAATCTGCCGGCGATTTTTTTGCAACCCTAACAGCTTATCGGCTATTCCTGCAGCAGTTGCTGCATGAGAGTTCGAGAATAATTCCACGACCCCAGCACGACCAAAGGACTCTGCTAAGACTTCCTGATTTGTTGCGGTAACAACTGCTATGGTTGCCCTACCAGCCACAATTGCCTCTACCATGGCATTTCCGGCAGCACAGATGACTACATGACTCTCTTGCATAAGTTTCGCTAGGGTGGGCAACTGGTAGTGAAGTGATATTGATGATTCTTGACTAACACTATTTTGGAGTTCTGTGATTTGTTTAAAGGCGGACCCCACCACAATGTGAGCATGAAAGATTAAAGATGGATTTTTTAGATTTAGTTTTTTGATTGCCTCAAGGGCTATAAACGAATGGTTCGTCTGATCTTCAGCACCGAAAAACACAAGAACCGTCCAACCCTGAGCCGGTAAAGGGTTAGGTGGCATTTCAAAATCATCACTCACCAACAGGTATTCTAGACCGCGCAGAAAACTTGAATTGCTCGTTCCTGCAATCAACTCCACAGTAATGTCCGAATCATGTGTCTGATTCGGTCGATCGTCCAGTGCAACAAGGAAATATCCGGAATCAGATATTTTCCGTTCCCAAGTAGCCCCCAAATAATAATGATCTACAACCACGAGATCGGGTGAAAAATTTGACTCATCAATTAATTTGATTGTCAAATGGGCATCCTCAATTTCCGAGTGAATGTTCATCTCCACAGGAGTATCTTTCGGCATATAAATAGGGGTCGGCAAGTCAACCGAAGGGGTTCGCGCACCTGGCAAGCGCCGGGTTAGGATGCAACACTCTCCTCCAGCCTCAATAAACGAACTTGCCAGTGTTTCAATCCGGGTTACATGGCCATGTCCAATCCCAATCCCAGAATCAACCCTGAAGAGAACTTTTAAATCATCCAATGGATTGGTTTCAGTATACAAACAATGCGTACAATATTTTAGTCATTGATAAAAACCTTGGTAAGGGCCGACAGCACCACGATACATCTCTTCACAACCGCGTCATCTACTCCCGTGTGCAAAGGCAGGGTTAGGCAGTTTTCATAAAAATTACCCGCGGCGGAAAAGCCAAGGCCATCGGAATAATAAAAAGGCTGCTGGTGGACCGGGCGATAATGCACCTGCGTTCCGATGTCGGTTTGGTGGAGATGACGCATGA
>JAOLZA010000054.1 GCA_028343615.1 Verrucomicrobiota bacterium | reverse complement strand
GGCGAATTAAGGCGTGCGCTTCGCCTGTACAAGCGGAGAAACTGATCCGGACAAAGATATTTTATGAAACCCGCCTAATCGGCGGGTTTTTTAGTGCCGGCGAAGTTTGAGACGATGCTCTTGGCGCTTGGTTTGGCCAAAATCCAGCGGAGGAAGTTCAGTGAGAGTCGGGCTTTCGGTTTCATCAAGCATCTGGCGAGCTTGCGCTTGGAAGCCTGTCCAGCGTGGCCAATCAAGCACGGGAGAATGGGTGACGCGACGCAGCAAGCTGCGCCACTCGATGATGATGCGGTCTATGTCGCCTTCCTCGGCCACCTCGCGTATCCAATATTGTTTGCGCGCAGGATTGCGATGGATATCCGCCACCACGAGGTCAGCTCCGTAGCCGTATTCCGGCGGCGCTCCGCGGTCGAGGTAACCCAACACGCTGGTCATCCCATAAGTTTTACGACACGCCAACGCAAGATGCCCATCCCAGCGATCAGCATCGCCGTGAAAGCGAAAGCCGCCGCGCAGGTTGGCGATGTCATAAACAAATTCTTCGACGGGATACTTTTCATCCTCCATCGCGGCGGCAATGCCAAGCCCATCGCCGCCGGTGAAAAAGCTGACGATACGCCCGCGGCGCGTCGGTGCGCCGTTGGGTTCCATTAAACCTAACCGTTGCCAATGATGCACGACGCCGTGGACGCGCGGTAGCCGGCGGCACACCGGCACGAGCTCACATGCGGCGCAATCGCCAGGCAAGCCTTCACGGGTGGACGGTTTCCAGAGGGCGACGCCGTGGCGATCGATGGGTACGATTTGCGTTTCTTCCGCGAGGCTGAAGAACGCGGAAATTTTCATCTGTAGATTTTGGTATTCAAGAATGGGCGTGCCGCGCTCGGCCATTTTATGCTGCAACTTCGGAGCAAACTGGGTTTCCCATAAACTACGCGTCATCGATTTGCCACGCCAATTAAGCACCCGCCGCACCCAACGCACAGGCAGCAACTTTCCCTTTGCGTTCTTTTCCGCCACGGTGGCAATACGACCGTATTCCGGCTCGGACGCGTTGGGGTCCAGCACCGTGAGCACGCCGGGGCCTTGTTTTCCGAGTGCCTCGGGCATGGTGAACAGGGAACGCAACGCGGGCGCAGTTCCGGGGGATGCTTTGTCGTCCAATACTTTGATTTCGCCCAAGGGAGTGGCTTCGCGTTTGGGGTTGCGTTCCCATTCGCCTTGGCTGTTTAAAATTTCTTTTTCTTTATGCCGCACGTGGCGCGCGCGCGCAGCATCGGTGGGCAAACCGCAAGGGGTGTCAGGATGTTCGAGTGCGCTTTCCACGCCGAGCGTGATGGGGCGTGTGGTGAAAAGTCGGCTTTGCACGCGCATTGCTTCGGCGAAAGGTTCGCGTTCGTCCTCCACCGCAGCGTGCATAATGCCGAGTAGCGCGCCCCAATCAACGAGCCCACTGCGGGCAAGTTGGCAAGGGAACCCATCGCGGATGCGGACATCATTGGCACCGACGAGCACATAACCCACTTCATCAAGCCCTCGCCGGCCAGCGCGGCCGAACATTTGCAGGATTTCATCGCCCCGCAGCGCGTGCTCCACGCCAGCGCGTTTGTATGAACCGGCGGCAAGGGCCACGCTGCGCAGGGAAAAATTAATCCCGGCTGCAAGGCCCATCGTGGCGACGAGCACACGAAGTTGGCCAGCCTTAGTGAGTGGCTCGATGACGCCCGCGCGCGCGGCGTAGCTGAGACCGCTGTGGTGATAGGCCACGCGGGTTTGAAGCATCTTGGCAAGGTGACCGCCCACGAGATGTTTTTGGTTGGCGGAAAGTTTGAGTGGATCGGGATTGGGTAGTTGCTGGGCTATCTGGCGCGCGAGCTTTTCGGTATTGGCACGGCGCGGAGCGAAAATCAAAATGGGCCCAAGATCATCAGCCAACGCTTTGGCCACGAACTTAGGCCAGTAACCGCGGATTTCTCGCGGTAGTTTATAGCTCAAGTTGGTGGGAAATGTTTCCTCCAAGGGCACGGGGCGCTCGGTGTGTTTCACAGTGATGGCATCACGGCCAAGGCGGCGCAACCATTTCACCACGTGATTGGGATTGGCGACACTGCCGCTGAGCAAGAGCAACTGCGTCTTTGGGGGCGCGAGGGCGAGGGCAAGTTCATAATTGAGGCCGCGATCACGATCGCCGATGAGTTGGTATTCATCAACGATGAGGAGATCCGGCCCGTCACCGTGGATGAGGCGACTCTTTTGGGTTTCGAGCGTGGCCACAAGAATGGGGGCGTCGAGATTTTCTGAAAGATCTCCGGTTGAAATGCCAACCGGCCAGCCGCGCGCGCGCCATTCGGCGAGCTTGTCATTGGCCAAGGCGCGAGTAGGCACGGTGTAAACCGATTTGCCTCGCGGCTTGCCGAGGTTGGCCCACAACTCGAAAATGAGCGTCTTACCCGCGCCGGTTGGAGCGTGGACGACCACATCCTTTCCTTCGCGAAGTGCGCCCACGGCTTGTTGCTGCCAAAGATCGGGGACGGTTACTTGATCAAGAACCGTGAAAGGCTCGTCATCCTGTGAATGGTGCGGCACGCACACCATCATGGGGACGGCAAAATGCTTTGCCAAAACAAACTTGTTTACTGACTGTCGAGGTGATTAGGATGCCGCGCGTGCCGGAGTGGCGGAATTGGTAGACGCGGCGGATTCAAAATCCGCTTTTCGCAAGGAAGTGTGGGTTCGAGTCCCTCCTCCGGTACCATTTACAACCTTCACCTTACTGCATCCACTCAACCAGCCGGGCTTGGGCTTGCTGAATGATTTGGGACAGTTCGGAAACATCATTTTTCAAGGCGAAGGTGGCGGCTTTTTCTTCGCCATTGATTTTGGCGATGAGTTTTAGTTCACCGCTACCTTGGTTATAAAATATTTTGCAGACGGAGCCGCGGGCAGCGGGCCATTGAATGAACCAATCGCGGAACTCAGCACTACTGTTGAATTGGCGTACTTCCACAGCGGGCCAGGCCTTTTGGAATTGACTGCGGGTGGAATCATCCGCGCCGCGGGTGACGCCCACGGTATCGAGCAAGGCGACTTGGATAACTGGGGCGATGGACACAGTAGCTTCAGAGGGTTGATTGTTAGCCACTTCAGTTTGTGCGGCGGACTCTGCATCGGGACGGTTGTTAAAGAGAACGAGTGAGATAACCACGATGGCGACTAAACTCACGGCAGGAGTCACGGCCCAGCGCCAGGAGAGTTGAGGGTCGGGAGGCGTGTTGACGAGTTCCATGAGCCGATCGTAGTTTGGCTGAGAACGGCTCAGGGCGGTGCGCATGCGAGCGCGAAGTTTCATGCGGATTTGCTCGGGTAACTGATGCTGATGCTCCGTAGTTGCGGCGGCGAGGCAAATGACACCGCGAAGGGCGGGAATTTCTTGGTGCCATTGGTTGTAGTCATCCCAAAGATGGGGTTCCAACTCAAGAATGGAATCGATGCGGCGCAGATCCTCGTCGGAAGCTCTGCCGGTGGCCTTATTCATTACCAATTCCAGTAATTCGTCGCGCATCAATCGTTGGTCTTTGTTTGTTCTATTCCCTGCAGAAGAAACTACTCCACTCCATTATCTATTACGCATTCTAAAGGGTAAATCGTCGGTACAAATAACTTTATATTTCAACTTCTCGCGCAAAACCCGTAATCCTCGCCGAATATTCCCAGAAACCGTGTGAACAGAGACTCCATAGCACTCGGCAATGTCCCGACGGGTGAGCCCTTCTATATAGTATTCATGAATGTAGCGGGCGGTTCGCTCAGGCAATTCCAAACGAATTTGCTCAAGTAAATCGAATAGTTCCTCAGTTGCAAGCGATTCTAATGGGGTTTCCTCTTGAGATGGGAGTTGTTCTTCCAAAACGATATTCATAGGAATAGTTTTAGAATACCCGCGTTTTATAGCACTCAATTTGCGAAGATGGCTTCTGGCGTGATTCCTAGTTATAGCCACCAACAGTGACGGAAGACTCTCGGTGGAGTACACCTTATGGATGCGCTCGAACAGCGACGTAAACGCCTCAATTACCACATCCTCCGCATCAGATGGCGCGAGAGGAGTGAGAACCTGCCTGGAAATATAAATGGCCTTGGGCCAAAGCCATTCGAATACAATATCCCACGCTTCCGAATCACCGGATTGCAATCGCTCGATAGGTGGGTAGTTCACTCCTAAAATTATAACTAGAGCTGGAGAAGCACACAAGCTCGAGCTTGTTGATGGTATATAAATAACCTACATTTCCTGCGTGACATTGTTCCTGTCAATCCGGCGTCCCTCGTACTGCGCCCAACGTGAAGACCACGCCAGCCCCTTTTCTTGGGCCGCCTTTACCCTCGCCTGCCAATGGCGCTAAGCGCTAAATTAAGATGATTCGGATCACGGTCTCAATTCGCCTCACCACGCAGCAAGTGGAAAATTATTATCGCGGACGTATCCGATGGGTTATCGCCACCGCAGCCGACGGAAGCACCGTGCAGCTCCCCTTCAAAGTGCTGCATCCTTTCATAAGTAAAAACGGGATCGACGACATGTTCGTCATTACCACCGACCAAAAACACAAATTCCAAGCCATTGACCGACTGGAAACCAAGCCCAGCCAAAATCTGGATGCGGAGGCTTAGCGATTTACTTTTCCTCCCGCATCACGCGCGTTATGGCTTTTAGCAGTGTCTCCTCCGCTCCCGGATGCACCCAGCACCAATCGTTTAAGTTGAAATCCTTTTCCGCCCAATGCTTGGCCGTAGGCACATACCCTGTGCCGCCCTCGCCGTAACCGGCCACCACCACAAAAGTATTTTGCCGTATTCGTTGCGCCGCCAATTGAAACTCGACATAACTCTCGCCTGGCAACAGCAACAATATCGCCGAGCCAAAATCAACCACCGGAACCTCCACCGGCTGCCTGCGCTCGCATCTTTGGCGCCAACTTAGCCCCATTGCTGCCAAACATTGCTGCCACGAATCCACACCAGGTTTGAGCTTGGCCAAATAATCCGCCTCAGTGAAGCCCTTGTGATTACGCGGGGCAAACTCCGCAGTCGAGACCCGAATTTCAACTCGGGTCAACGGCTCCCGCTTCATATTTTTCCACGCCGCTGACATGCCGTTGTAAAGGCGATCGGCCAGCACCACGCGATTCGTACGCGCGCCAGTATTGTATTTGCCAGCGGTCACATTGCCACTGGCGCCGCTGAAGTAAATTTGCAAACAACCGGGCGTATCTTTCTGCCGCCGCGCACGGGCCATGCCGGGAAAGTCTGCCGAAATTTCACCGGTGCGGTAATAGCTCATGGGATGCGTGGCATAACCACTAAGCGCGGCAATAGGTTTATCGCCATTCCAAAAACTGATCGTCTTGAGCCACGGATCAATAATGCCCTCCAGCGCATTGGCCGCCAGCACATTGCGTCCGCTGGCGCTACCGCGACCAAAGCTCACCTTGCCATCGGGCAGCACGTAGCGGCGATTGGAAGCAATCTTCCCCACCTTCGCCTGCCCCGTGCCGAGGTGGGTGATGGGGACCGGTTTCCTTAATGCCGTACGCACGGCGGTGGCCACGCGTTGCACGGCAGTTTCATGAAACTTCAAATCACAAATGTTGCCCTTCAGTTTGCGCCGTTCAAGGATGCGTTGCGCCTCCAAATCAGCCACAGGCGCTTCGTGTTGGTGAATGGCACTCACAAGCACGTAATCGCGGCTGGTGTTGGCTGCCTTGGCCAATGCATCGCGCCAACGATCAAAAGCGGCGTTACGAATCTCACACCAGTCCACCGCCACAAAAACCACAGGCTTGCTCCCTCCAAGCAGCACAACACCTTTTGCGTATAACGGGTCACCCACCTTCTTCGCCTGCCAAAGTCCGCCCATCATACCGTGGCCAATCGGCACAGTAACGTCTGCGGTGAAAGGGGCGATTGAAAACTGCACCGCTCGAAGAGTTTGAACTGGGCAAAGGATGTACAGAAAAAGTGCCAAACAACGAATCATTCCCGATAATTCCAAACGCAACGCGTTTTGCAAAGACAGAATATCTATTCAGGAATTATGAAACCGGCTGCTTCCAAAGACTTTACTTCCCACTGCCCACCTTGACCACTATCGCTCACCTTTTTTCGGGCATCATTTATTTCTTCGATTCCAACCGCGCTTCCACCATTGCTCCACTCCTTCCGGATATAGGAAATTACAGCCGCTAATTCGTCGGGACTGAGCGTTTCGCCCGCTGCAGTCATGGCACCCGCGCCATATTTTTTACCCGCTACGGTGATCGGCCCGATAAGCCCCTTCAGTGTGATGGCCACAATAGTAGCAACATCGCCTTTCACCCATTCGGAACCGGCCAAAGGCGGGATGTCTGTGCCTGACCCCGCGCCATTAGCTTGGTGACAGGCCACACAATTTTTAGAATAGACTTGTTTTCCACGCGCCACGAGCAATTCCTCAGCCGAGGGAGCAAGCGAAGCCACCTCGTCCGGCTCGGTGAATGGCGCATGTACATTGACAGAAAAATTGGCGTTCCACTGATCCACGTTATAGCACCCGATGTAGCCGAGCAAAATAAGGACAATCATGATGCCCATCGGCATCTGCGCCGTGCCACTTCTGGGCTCGCTGGGCTCGTTCAAGTTGGTGAAATCTTCACTCATTGGTCGTCCGCCGGTTTCTGGTTTTCTACTATCGGTGCTTCCGGAAGCGCGTCGGTGCGCAGGCTTTTCAGAAATTCAAACAATGCCTCAGCCTTTTCCGTGGGAATGATGGCGTAGTCTTCTTCCAAATCCGCATGCTTCAATGCATTGTCCGGCACAGATTCGCCAGCATTGAGTTTTACTTTCCGGAACAAATAGCGATACGGCGGCATCGCCGATTCTTCGTTGATGAGGCGCGGCTGGTAAAGATGCACATAAAACTGATTTGAATCCGCCAGAGCCGGCGTGCCGCCCGCATTGGCGAGATTCGGGCCCAGCCGCATTACGCCCGGCATCGCGTAGGTATCGTGCATAAAATCACGTGTCACCGATTGGCGCAACGCCACGCCATTTTGCACATCCGGCCAATCAATCACCACCGGTTGCAATTTAAACTGCGCGCCTGCACGGGTTTTTAAACCACGCACCATATCCTCGATGTCGGACCACTGCGCCTTGCCGTCGGTGAGTTTAATTATGGCTTCATTGGCGATTTTTCTATGCTCATCAATAATTTGTTCGCCCATACCCAGCTCGATCATCAACGCTTTATCTTTTATTTCCACACCCGACAGTCCGTAAGCTTCAAACAGAATTGTATCTTTTTTATCCTGAGCAGTGATGTTCTCCGTTACATCCGCTTTGACTTTTTTGAATGAAGCCGTTTTATCTGAAAGATTTTCTTTCGCGACCACTACTGCGTCCTTCAGTTCCTGCACCTTTTCTTTCGCATCCGTCAGCGCTTTGCTTGCATCATCAAGTGCTTTCTTCGCGGCAACCACATATTTGAATTCAAATGCCAAATTAATCAGCCGGGTGTTTTCAGCAGTGACTTTTTTCCCGAGAACTTCATCGGTAATTTCGCGATCCCCACCCAATTGTGAGAGCCGCAATTCATAACCAAACTCACCGCCCGTCGCCGTGCGAGTATGGCAATAGTAGCAACCGTTTTCGCGATACACTTGTTCGCCCTGCTTTGCGAGCCCCACGCGGGGCAGCACGGCGGTACCATCACCTTTATCCGCTGATTGCCCAGCGAGTTGCGAGGCGGGACCATACACCATTCCCCACCACGAGAGGCTGAGCGTGAAAAGAACACCCAAGAAAACCCACGGAGCTTTATTCATTGCGCACCACCTTCCGTTTTACCTTCCATTTTGGCTTCACGAATCTGACGCCAAAGCGCCATCGGGCTCAATTCACCACAACAGTTTCGTGACAAGAGGCATAACAAACTGCCGAGGAAAATAAAGCTGCTGACCGTAAATAATATCTCCCCAAGAAACGCGATGCGCATAGGCTTAATGGCTTTGGTTTGTAAAGTCATCGCGTCCACTCCTATTTGTTGCAACGCTTGGCCGTGGTCCCACGCCATCCCCACACCGGCCAGTGTGATGATGATTACGCCCACGGCAATTAACCGGTATACCCAACGCACTGTCCGCCCGCAGGGCCAATCGAGATCGGCCCCCAACAATCGAGGTGCCACATAATAAATACCGCCCAACATTGCCATCGCGAAGAAGCCCCACGCAAATAGATGGCGCAGTGCGGTGTTCGCATACGTGAATTGCAGTATAGCATTCCACTCCGGAAACACATTGCAGAACGTGAACAGACCGGACACAACCCACGCGCCGAGCGCGAAGCCCATAAACTTAAGCGTTAAATTTTCTGATCCCAGCAACGGTACTCCGCGAGCGGTTTGGCGAAGGTTCCAGCCGACGGCGATCACCACAAAGATGAAAAGGCCGTTGGCAAACTGGCTCAGCTTAATTTGCCAAACCGGCAAGGGCGAGCCGGAGTTCAAGTTCACCCAACCGCCAAGCAGCAGCAGCATCCAGAATCCAAACGCCGCCCATTGGCGGCTGAATAATTCGCGGCCAATAATTTTTGGGGTAAAATACAATACCGCTGCCAAACCAAGACAGCCTAGCCACACCTGCAGCAAACTTGTCGTCGCCCAATGTCCCACAGGGATTTGTGCCGCGCCGCGCACGGGTGCCGCCGCCAACAACCAATGCGCTGTGCCCACAATCCAAGGCAACGCCACCAGCGCCCCGATGAGGTACCACGTGCTGGGATAGAGCTGTTTATGACGGCGTGAAAAATAAGTGAGGATGGCACTGAAGGCGATGAATGCCTGCCCAATCAAGAGCACGCGACCGGCGTATACCGGCAGCTCCAAACCCGCCACGCCATTTTGATCGCCCAAAGTGATACCCACCAACGCGGCGGTGACGCCGACATTCCACAGGACCGTGCCTGCGATGACAAAACCCGGACGGGCCAGCGGCGCGCCGCGCAAGCGGCTGAGCATCCACAGCGTAAGGCCGAGCCCTGCGTTGCCGCCGAAGCCAAACAGAAATGCCACCCACGCGTTGGCCTGCAAATGGCCGTACGTGAGGAAGGAAATATCGGACAAAAATTCCGGCACATGCAATTTAGCCGAACCCATTACGCCGATGATCGCCGCTTTCACCAGCCACAGCGCCGCGCTGAAAAACAGAAACATCACCGGCCAACGACAGGAGGCATTGATTTCCTCCGGCGCAGCTTCAGACGCAATGTTGTCTCTCGATTCGCTCATCAAAATTATTTCATTATTTCACTTGCGGCTTGCTTAGACTTTTCACGTAAGCCATCAGTGCAGCGATATCCTCATCGGTAATGGGCGGGGGCGGGGGCGGCATTGGCACCAATGCGCCTTTCGCCACTTTAGCCATCGGCATTTTTACTGACTCGGTAAAATATTTCTCGTCCATCTTTACCTTCACCACCTTGCCACCGAGACCCAATGCCACTTCACGTTCGGCTCCCCAAAACTCACCCAAGAAAGTCGGCGCCTTCAACGCCAACCCCGCTGGCGCAGGTACTGCCGGATCGGTCTGGTGGCAGGTGAAACAAATCTTTGTCATGAACAGCAACTTCCCCTTGGCGATAAGTGCTTTTTCATCAGCACGCACGCTGACCGTTGCAAGTGCAGACACTAAAAAAATAAAAGGTTTCCAGTTCATCAGTTTCCCTGACTTAAGCTGCGCACGTAAGCCATTAGCGCCTTTATTTCCTCTTCAGTCACAGGCGGCGGCGGCGGCATTGGAGCGAGAGCTCCTTTGAGTACACGCACCCCGGTGCCAGCAGCCGAAACAGATTCTGCAAAATATCCTGGTCCCATCACCACCCGCTCTAACGGCCCGCCCATACCTTTATGTACCAACCGTTCTTTGCCCCAAAAATCGCCAATAAATTTGGGGGCTCCCAGCGCCAATCCCGCAGGTGCAGGAACGGCCGGATCATTTTGGTGGCAGGTAAAACAAATCTTGCTGAGAAAAAGAGTCTTGCCTTGAGCGATGAGGGCCGGGTCATCCAACTCCGATATATCCGCTAAAAAATCCGGAGCCGGTATTTCAACCAATTTCAAATTCGTCGGAGGCGCGGTGCGTCCAGCAACTTCCTTGGCGATATTTGTCGCGCCCAATTCCACCACGAGGGTCATCGCGTTTTGGATGGGGATGCGATAACGCTTGAGCGATTCGTCTACCACGCCAAAACTATTCAGTGCCTTCTCATCCGCCACACCCAGCTCGGCCATCGTTGCCGCACGTTTTTCATCACGTTCAGTATTTGCTTGTGGCTGTACGGCTGCACTCCATTGGGCCACTACCCACACCGCAAGTACCAGCGTCAGCGCCAAAGCCACCAACTCGTGCGCAGCCCAGCTAGGGCGCGTTGAATCGGTGGATTCAGATTGTGGCAATTCGTGGTTCATTAGTGTTGCTCCAGAGCCTCGCCCATACGCGGATCGCGTAGCGGGCAGACGGGATGGTCAAATAGATTGCGGATAAAAATCATTGCCAGAGCACCACCGATGAGCAGCCAGGAACCTATATCTGCCAACGCGGGCGATGGGCCGTCGGGATGGATTTCGGGCATCACATTAAACATCATATCCATATAATGCATCAGCACCACCCAAACAAATATGGGCACCATCAGTTTGTTAGTAAGCTTGCCATCGATCCGGAGCAGCGCCAGGAACGGAATCACAAAGTGACCTACGATGAGCGCCACACCAACGTACATCCACGTGCCTTTTTCACGCATCACATACCAGAACGTTTCCTCCGGAACCGCCGCATTCCAAATCAGGAAGTATTGCGAGAAGTGGATGTATGCGTAAAACACTGTGAACGCCAGCAGCATCGTTCCGAGATGATAAAACTGCAGCTTGTGTAATTGCGGCAGATGCCCGCGCGCCTTGAGAATACGGCCGATGATCCACGCTGTAGAAATGCTGAGCCACACGCTACCAGCAAAATAATACACACCGTACATCGTACTGAAAAATTGATGCTGGATACTCTTCATCCAGAGAATACAACCGAGCGTGAGCGAGAAGGCAAAGAGCGCCACGCCGTAGCCGGCGTGAATGCGCATCATTCGCGTACACATCACTTGTTGATTGTCCTTCTCAAAGGGTAGACCCTGGAAATTGCGTGAAAAGCCGGCCATAAATTTCTCGAAGAAAACCAGTTTACCCTCAAAATCTGCCGTTCCGGATTTGTCCTGCTGTAAACTCCAGTAGCGCAGTCGATGCGTGAGCCAACCCCACAGCAAAAACAAAACCACCGAGGCCGTGTACCACATCGGTTTATTAAACAACGCAGCCTTCGCATGTAGCGCGTGATCTTCGTGGGGGTCCAAATGCATCCATGGATAAATATCCATTGCCAGAAAACCAATTGGGATAAACGCAATCCCGAGCCAAGGAAAAAGTAAGCAGGATAGATGCTCAAGGTAACGGCGGATCGGCGCGGACCAACCGGCATCGAAAAGATGATGCACCAACACGAGGAACAACGAGCCGAGTCCGATGCTTAGGAAGAACATAAACGCGGTGAGATACGAATAAGCAAACTGCTGCTTGTCGTCGATGAACCCGTAAATACAAAGCACAAGGCCGAACACCACCGCGATTTGCGGAATACTGCGCCATTCGGTTCCCTGCCCTTGCGCGGGCGTGGCGACAGTTACGGTTTCAGTACTCATTATTCAGCACCTCCCTTTTCAGATTCAGGGGCTTTTTCTGGAATCAAAAACCGCGCAGGGACGTTGTCTTTTTTTGCATCGCCCAGGCGACTCAGCTGCAGTGCGCGCACATATGCGACGATGGCCCAGCGATCGGCGATGTCGATACTCGAAGCGTAGCCCATCATTCCTGCTTCAGTTGGAGAAGATTTTTGACCTTCAGAAATAATTTTGAAAAGCGCGCCATCGGAAAGCTTCAACGCCGTCTCGCCGTGCAAATCCCGTATGCCGCTAAATCCAAACTTACCCACGATGCCATTACCATCACCTTGCGCACCGTGGCAAGGAACGCACGAAATCCCAAACCGCTCACGTCCACGTTCCACAAACGACATCGTCACCGGAATGGGAATGGACACAAAATTCGTCGCACCATCGACGATCTTGTAGCCCTTGTTCACTGCGTGGTTGGTTTGGAAGGGGTATACTTTTTCACCACTCGCCGTCACCAACGGTTCACTGCGTGCCACGGTGCCTTCCACCAATGGCTGCGAGCTGAGGCCATTTTTAAAAAATGCGTTAGGCTCCATTGGCCGCAATTTCGGCTGACGATCCATATCCGGAATTACCTCCAGCGGTGGTTTGCGCGAAATATCTCCACGGAAACCCGCCAGAGCCACCACCATAAACGCACCCATCGCAATGCCAATCAGTACATATCTCATTGGGCATCCTCCACCATTTCGATGTGTTGCGGATCTGTACCTTCAAGCAGTGCACGTGTGACGGCTTCGTCGTAAGCGGGATCTTCGCATTCGATGACCACGAAAAATTTATCATCCGTCACCGCCGCAAAACGGTCATTGATTAGAAGCGGATTATGATGTCGCGGCAGTCGGTTCAAAATAAACATACCGCCAAGTGATCCAAATGCGCCGAGCAGAATCGTCATTTCGTACGCCACCGGGAACGCATAAAATCCACTGAACAACGGCTTGCCACCAACCACGATGTCGTAATCGACTTTGTTCATGAAATAAATCATCAACATACCGACCGTCAGCCCCGTGATGCCACCGAAGAAAGTGAACCAACCGACCTTGGCATTATCCAATCCCATCGCGTCGTCCATCCCGTGAACTGGAAACGGTGTATGCACGTCCCATTTTTCGTAGCCGGCGGCATGCACCTTTTCAGCCGCAGCCATAATATCAGCCGGCGTGTCGTACTCCGCAATAATGGCGTAGTGTTTGCTCACAAGCGCGAGCCTTCCTGTTTGGGTTTCGCGCCACCTAATTCGTGATGAGGGTCGGCCTGCGGCGTCACACCTTTTGCTTCACTGATGGCAATGGTCGGCAGGTAACGGACGAACAACAGGAACAAAGTCATAAACAATCCGAACGTGCCGACGAAGGTGAGTATGTCCACGCGCGTGGGGCTGTAATACCCCCAGCTGGACGGCAGGTAATCGCGGTGTAACGAAGTGACTACGATCACGAAGCGCTCGAACCACATTCCGATGTTCACAAAAATGGAGACGACAAAAATAAACCAAGGCGACGTGCGGCACCACTGGAACCAGAATAGCTGCGGGCTGATTACGTTGCAGGAAATCATTATCCAATACGCCCACCAATACGGGCCGAAGGCGCGATTCTTAAAGGCGTATAACTCGTATGGATTGCCCCCATACCACGCAATGAAGAATTCCATTCCGTACGCATATCCGACAATGCTGCCGGTCGCGATAATGACTTTGCACATCAATTCCAAGTGACGGATGGTGATGATTTCTTCCAGCTTGAACAGCACACGCATCGGAATCATCAGTGTGAGCACCATTCCGAACCCAGAGAACACCGCGCCCGCCACGAAGTAGGGTGGGAAAATCGTCGTGTGCCAGCCAGGCACTTGCGACACCGCAAAATCGAACGATACGATCGAGTGGACCGAAAGCACGAGCGGCGTACTCAGACCGGCGAGCAGAAGGTACGCCTTTTCATAATTGCGCCAATGGCGATTACTACCGGTCCAACCCATCGCGAAAAAACCGTAGGTGAATTGTTTGAAACGGTTGATCATCCAATCCAAACCTGAATTGAGTTTCTTACCCGCAATGCGCAGGCGATCGCGAATGGTCGCGAGGTCAGGGATCAATCCCATATACCAAAAGAGCAGCGATACCGTAAAATAAGTCGATACCGCGAACACATCCCACAAAAGCGGTGAACGAAATTGCGGCCAAATACCATGAGCGTTGGGAATCGGGAATAGCCACCACGCCAGCCAAATACGGCCCACGTGAATGCCAGGGAAAATGCCCGCGCAGATCACCGCGAAAATTGTCATCGCCTCCGCCGTGCGATTGATGGAACACCGCCATTTTTGGCGCAACAAAAAGAGGATGGCGGAAATCAACGTGCCCGCGTGGCCGATGCCGATCCAGAACACGAAGTTCACAATCGCCCAGCCCCACGCCACCGGATGGTTCAAGCCCCACACGCCCACTCCTGTAGTCACCAAATAACCGATGTAGCCGAAGCACATCAGCATCATCAGAAAGCTTACCACGAATGCCACGTTCCACCATTTCGGCATTTTGCCTTCCAAGATGCTGCATACCTGTTCGGTGATCCAACCGAGCGGCCGGTTGTTGAGCACCAACGGCTGCCGCTCCAATTCCTTGGGCGTATGCGTCTCAACGGATTGCAAAGATTGTCCGACGACGTCGCTCATTTAGTGGCCGCCCTTTCCGTGACTCTCGTGTCCAGAATCTTTGGCGTGATCTTCTTCCGGATGATACTCCGAAGTGCTAAATGGTTTCTCGTACGCGTCGGGCATCTCCGCGTTAGGGTTGCGGATCTTGGCGAGGTAAGTTGTGCGCGGGACATTATCCAGAAAGCCAAGCACTTCATAATTGCGCGGGTTAGCTTTCTCGACCACAACGTCGTCTTGGTCGTTCAATAAATTTCCGAATGTAATCGCCTCGGCGGGGCAAGCCTGTTCGCAAGCAGTCTTTACCCCGTTGGTAGGCACTTGCACGTCGTCGCCGGATTTAGCTTTCACTTTTTGCGCTATCTTCGCGCCTTCAATACGTTGCACGCAGTACGTGCATTTTTCCATCACGCCGCGCATCCGCACGCTCACGTCAGGGTTCTTAGCGAGCTTCACTAAATCCCATTCGTCATCAGGGCGATTGCTTTTCTCGGTGTTCTTAATCCAATCGAAGAACAACGAAGGCTTGTTGATCGGCGAATCGTACAGCTTATCAATTGGCCGCTTATTGTAATCAAAGAAATTGAAACGCCGGACTTTCCAAGCACAGTTATTCGAGCAATACCGCGTGCCGACGCAGCGGTTATAGGCCATCACGTTGAGGCCTTCCTCGTCGTGCACCGTTGCGTTCACGGGGCAAACACTTTCGCACGGCGCGCTCTCGCAGTGCTGGCACATCATCGGCTGATTGATCACTTGCGGATCATCAATCCACTCCTCCAAATGCTGTTCATCATCGCCCGCCGTAGCGTTATCATTGGGTGTGTGGCCTTTCCCCGTATAATAACGATCGATTCGCAGCCAATGCATTTCACGGCCATTACCCACTTGCTCCTTGCCGACGATGGGGATGTTGTTTTCACTTTGGCAGGCGATTACACACGCACTGCAGCCGGTGCAACTGCCGAGGTCCACCGACATCCCCCACTGATGCACGTCGCTCTTAAG
>JAOLZA010000053.1 GCA_028343615.1 Verrucomicrobiota bacterium | reverse complement strand
TTGTTGTACGAAAGCGCCTTGCCGTGTAGTTGCTCGAAGTACTCGCCAAACTTACCGTACAAGCCGGCACGTTGATGGGGGTTCTCGCCGTAGCGCAATGTTTGCGCCAAGGGGGCCTGTACCATCAATTCGGCCGGCAACTCTTCAGACGTCTCCTCAGTGCTTTCGTCGCCGAATGCAGTTTGCAAATGCGCCGCTATGGCAGCGTCGTATTCGGCAGTGCGCGCATACACTTTCACAGCGAGGGTACGGCGCAACTCGAGCGTGGTACCACCGTCGGATTGGATTTGTTCCGCCACAACCTTGTAGTCACTAGGATCGACAATAACGGTCACGCTCTCGTGATTTTTTGCAGCGCTACGCAGCATGGATGGACCGCCAATGTCGATGTTCTCAATGGCGTCCTCCAGTGTCACATCCGGTTTGGCCACGGTGGCCTCGAAGGGGTAGAGGTTCACCACCACCAAATCGATTGGCTCAATGCCGTGCTCGGCGCACGCGGCTTCGTGTTCGGCATTGCCGCGCAAGTGCAGCAGGCCGCCGTGCACTTTGGGGTGCAGCGTTTTCACGCGACCATCCATCATCTCGGGGAAGCCGGTGTAATCGCTGACATCGATGACCGTGAGCCCCGCCTCGCGCATTACGCGCGCGGTACCGCCGGTACTGAGAATTTCCACACCGGCCTCCGCCAGCGTTTTTGCGAACGGCAGTAAGCCGTCCTTGTCCGAAACCGAAATGAGAGCGCGTTGAATCTTCGCCATGAGCAGAGGCAGGATTTCCTGCAAACCGCACGCACGTCAACCGGAATTCTCTGAAACACCAAAAGCTCTTGCTCACGGTGGCCATATCCATAAACTTTTGGACATGCGTTTCATAGCACTCTTTCTCGTCGTTTCATTTTCATTGTGCGCGGAAAACTGGCCGGGCTGGCGCGGGCCACGCGGCGATGGCACCAGCTTGGAAAAAAATATCCCTACCCGGTGGAGCACCACCGAAAACCTCGCGTGGAAAGTCGCCATCGCCGGCAAAGGCCACTCCTCACCGGTCATCTGGGAAGACAAGGTATTACTCCTAACCTGTCTCCCTGAGAAGGAAGAGCGGGTTCTCCTATGCTTGGACCGCCGCAACGGCAAAACACTCTGGCAGAGCACTGTACTCAAAACTCCACTGGAAACCCTGCACCGGCTCAATAGCCGCGCCTCCAGCACCCCGGTTACCGATGGCAAAATGATTTATGTGACGGCCATGAAGGTGGATAATCGCAAGATCACTGCGCCCAATGTCGGAGGCGCGCGCCTGATTACCCCTGGCTCCTTCGTGGTGACTGCCTTTGATATGGCAGGACAAAAGAAATGGTCCCGCAACGTGGGTGGATTTATCAGTGCCCACGGCTTCAATGCCTGCCCGATTTTGTACCGGAACCTAGTCATTGTAAATGGAGACCATGACGGCGAGGCCTATCTCGCGGCGTTAGATCAGAAAAGCGGCGAAATAAAATGGAAGGTGCCACGGGAAAACAAAACCCGCAGCTACTCTACCCCTATCATTCGCACGATCGATAAACGCGAGCAGATGATCCTTTGCGGCAGCAAGTCAGTCGCTAGCTATGACCCGGCCAACGGTAAACGCCACTGGATTATTGACGGCCCCACAGAACAATTTGTGGCGTCAATGGTCTACAACGGAAAATACGCCTTCGTTACCGGCGGCTTCCCCGAGCGCCACATCTTGGCCATCCGCCCCGAAGGACGCGGCAATGTCACCGAAACGCACATCGCCTGGCGCGCCAATCGCGGCGCTGCCTACGTGCCCTCACCCATCGTAGCCGGGCCACATTTTTTAGTGGTCTCGGACAGTGGTATCGCCAGTTGCTTCCGTGCCCGGGACGGTGAGCGACTGTGGATGGAGCGCCTCGGTGGCGGCCACAGTGCTTCGGCTATCTCTGCCAGTGGATTAGTATACTTTGTATCTGACAGAGGCATAACCACCGTGGTGCGGCCTAGCCCTAAGTTTGAAGTGGTTGCCAAGAATGACCTCAAGGAACTGGTCTCCAGCAGTCCCGCAATCAGCCAAGGCCAGATTTTCATTCGAGGTCAAAAACACCTCTACTGCATCGGTAAGCAAGTCGATTAAATCTACTTCAGCTCCAACACCTTCGGATCCAGCTTTACTTTGAGTCCATCGTTGGGGACCGACAGTTTCAGTGTCCACAAGACTGCCTGTGCGACCAGCCGCCGGTACTGCTCGTGGCGCCAGTTCACATGAAAATGCAGGCCGCTATAGCCCACTGAACGTCCGCCGTCAGGCCGTTCCCAAGCCCACCCGACGGTTTCCACATTGCCCTCGATAGGTACTTGCACCAGCGGCGTCCAATTCTTTGGATTCTTGGGCACCTTCAGCTTGTAATAGAACTCCTCAAAAGGCAGTTCGAAGGATTTGATGCCCGCCATCACCGGATGTTTGGGTGCCGCGACTTGAAACTGCGCCTCCTTCACCACCGTGTATTTCCGATCCGGACCGCCATGGCAGCCGCCGAAGAGTTCCAGAAATGGTCCGACATGCTCCACCTGCTTCGCCCCCATGCCCCAATGGTACACCACAAGTCCGCCACCGCGCTTCGCAAAATCCGCAAACGCCTTGGCACGCTTGGGGTCGTCCTGAATGAACCGCCCGCCTTCATTAAGAAACATCACGATACCATCCGCCTTGGCGATAAGCGCTGGGCCTTCCGGCCACGGGTTGTCTGCCTGCGCGATGGCAACCTTCACTCCATTACGGTCCTTCATCAACGCAGCCACGAGGCGTGCGCCCGACATGTACTCATGTGTCCCCGGCGGATGGCCATCTGGCTTTTGCCCAAGGATCAGCAGGCGCTTGGGTGCCGCATCCAGCGATACCACCAAAAGAAGAACCAACCACCAGTGTTTCATTTCAATTCACGAATCTTCAGATTACGAAATTCACAGCGGTCATTGTGGTCGGTCAGCAAAATATGGCCGGTAACCTTTTTTCCAAAGCCTTCGAACTTCTTGAACTTGCTCTTGGCCACGCCCGCCAGCACGCGCTCGCTGCCCAGCGTATAGCTCAGCACCTTCTCGCCATTGAGCCAATGCTCCACCTTTTGGCCAGCCACCTTGATGCGCGACTGATTCCATTTATTGATGCGCACCGGCTCGGCCAGCTTTACCGCGCGCGGCAACACCGCGTAGAACGTTGCGGTTAGGCTCAACGGCTGCTTCAGCCAGAAGCTGTCATCAATCATCTGGTACTCGTGACCAATAGCGCCGCGCTTCTCGAGCACCATGTACTTGACGCCGTTGTTGCCCTTGGCGCCAACCTTCCACTCCCACGTAAACTCGTAATCCGTCCACGTCCGCCGCGTGAGGAGGTTGCCAGCTTTCTTGCCCTGCAGTTTTACAAGTACCCCTTTCTCAATTGCCCAACCCTCGCCGGTCACACTCTTCTGGCCAAGGTTGCGCCAGTGCTTGTTGATGTTTTTGCCGTCAAAAAGAAGCTGCCAACCGGCCTTTTGCTCGGCCTCAGTCAGCGAGTTGAGTTCACCGGCAAACAAGCCGGACACGGAGAAGGAAAGGGCCACAAAAAAAAGCCGCATGGATGTCATGCGGCTTTTGTAAATGGTCTTTGAGGTTTGCGCAAGTTCTACAGCTTTCGCACCCGAATGGCCCGATACCAGACCTCTTCGCCGTGATGCTGGATAACAATATGGCCCTGCGGTTGCTGCATGAAACCTTTCCATGTCTTGAATTTACTCTTTTGGATGAGTGCCTTGATCTCGTCACTGCCCCAAGTGTACTCAACAATCTTCGCGCCATTGAGCCAGTGCTGCACGTTATTTTTCTTAAACACAATACGCACTTTATTCCATTCACCAGCCTTTTTGTAAGGCTTGTCCTTCATCCCTTTACCGATGAGTTCGTAGAGTGAGCCTGCCGTGCGCAGGGGAAAACGGATTTTGCCATCAGCATGCCGCTCGTCATCCAGCACCTGAAGCTCCGGCCCCGTGACATAAGCCGGCTTCTTCTGTTCCAACACGCGATACATAATACCGCTGTTGCCCCCAGGGGAGACCTTCCATTCGCATTCGAATTCGAAATCAGTAAAGCTTATGTCCGTCGCTAGGTCACGCGGCTTGCCGCCTTTGCCGCGCGGGATGGTTTTTATGGTGCCATTTTCCACCTTCCATCCGCCATCAGGGAAACCCTTTTGGCCATAACCGTGGAGGCCCGTAACTTTTTTCCCATCAAAGAGAGTTATCCATTTACCCTCGGCTTGCGCCGTGAGTGTCACCGCGCTTATTAGGGCGCCCATGAGAAGTGCATTGATATTTTTCATTATTAAATTTGTTTTGTTGCCCTATTGCATCGTTGGAATTTTCATTTGGTTTCCCAGCTTCAAATATTGACGAATGGCTTCAATCTGTTTCTTGGCATCACCTTCCAACACATCTACCAATACGCTTCGCGCGTCTTCGTCAAAATAATCTGGCATGCGCGATTGCGAGTCGACTCGGAGCGGATCCAGCATCCAACGTAAATAATAATCCGGATGCAAACGCGCTCCAACTCGGGCGAAATTAACCCCCTGCGCCTCAAATACCTGCAATGGATCCCGATTTTTCACACCGTGACATGCCACGCATGAAAAGCCCCCATCTACTCCCACAAGCTTCCGACCAACCTCGGCAAGCTTAGCATTAACTGGCATCTTCTCTAAGGATGTTTTGGGCGCGTATCCGTGCGACATGGCGAGGCCCTGCGCGAGGACCTTGGCGCGCGCGGGGAAAGCTGGCATGCGGTGGGGCAACCATGACCGTGGGCGTTGCTTCAGTGAGCCTTCGAAAAGCAACTGCATCCACTCGGGCTTCAACTTCAGGCCAATGGTGTCTAATTTTGGGAACCCTTCGAGTTCTCCGTGGCAAACATTACAATTAAGCACACGCATTTGTCGCCGGGCAAATTCCGCAGGATCATGCCGATGTAACGACTCGAGGTCGGTGGCGGCAAAGGCACGCAGAGCAGTGCGTTGGTCAGGCGCGAACCCGAAGTGCGGCGTTTTGCCATCAGCCTTTGCAGCAAGACAACCGCCCATCCATTTGTCGACAGTCAGCGAGCTAAGATCGGGTGCTGTAAATTCATTCTCACTATTATGATTATGGCAATTGATGCAGCCACGTGTGGCAACTAATTTTTTGCCGTGAGCAATTCCAACGGTATTATCATCCCTTTTCGGTTCGGCGTAGGCTTGAGCCTTATCACGCAGCCATTGGGAAAGATTCCACGCCTCCTGCGCGGTGATGCCGAATTTCGGCATTCGTGTCCACGCATAATGACGATCTGGAGCACGCAGAAAATCGACCAGCTCGCCGGCTGGAAATTTATGGTTAATGTGATCGAGCGATAGCTTGCCCTCTACCCCCGCCGTGCCGGGAAGCGTGTGACAACCAACGCAATTCAGCTGACCAGCCAACTCTTCTGCAGCCTCGAAATCAGCTTTTGGAAATTCCTTGGCTGGCTTGACCGGGCCTTTGAGGGTGGAAAGATACGCAGCCATCGCAGCGGCCTCGGCGGGGGCAGTCTCGCCATGTAACAACTTTGGCATGCGCGCGGATGAACGTTGGGCTTTAGGGTCAAGAATCCACTGGGCCATCCAACTGCGATGCCGGCGATCGCCAATGGCTGCGAAGTCAGGGCCGGCCATAGCCAGTTCCGGAATGCCTGCGCCTTCGCTGACGTGGCAGAGTTGGCAGCGATGCTCGAGGTAAATTTCGCGACCGGTTTCCACGAGGTCCGCCTGCATGAGCGGTGCGCCGGGAAGATGCGTGAGCTGTCCATTGCGGATAGGCTCGTGCGGGAGCGGTTTCTCGGGGCGTTCACTCCAGAAAACTCGCAACTGTGCATCGCCTTTGCTGGGGCTGCTGTAGATGACCTTGATGGCGTTTGCGCCTTTGTTCAGCCGCACGGCTTTTGTTTTAGCCTGTGCCACACCACCAATACCTCTCAGATCAAGCAGCACAGTATTATTCACCTCCAACTTCACACCGCCTTTGCCCGTAACGAGAAAGGAATAATCGCCCCGCAAATCAATATTCACAAATCCCTCGAAAGTAGCGGTGAAACGTCCTGTCGGCACATAGGGTGAAGGCGATTGTCCTGCAGGCACGTACAGCCAAAGATTCGGCACCACGGTTAAGGCCTTCGCCTCGCCAACCCGCCAAGTAAGCGCAAGGCCTGGCTGCGGCTCAGCAACCTGCGCACCAGCGAAAAACACTGAGGCGAATAAACAGATGGCAATGAGTTTCCGCATACTTAGGAGCGACGACTCTTTTAGCGCGTTAACGGGAAAGAGGCAAGGCGGTGGTTACTGTAAGGCGTGAATCGTATGCATTACCTCGGTTCGGATACTGTTGCCATCAGCCGCCTCAACATTGAACCTGATAAGCTGCTGGTCGCATGGGCGAAGATCCTCCACAGAAAGCGTCACGGTTTTGCGGTCTGCAGATAGTGCAACACCTGTAATCTTCATTCCCTCACTACCTTTTTCCTTAGGATTGCTGACCTTGAAGGTTGGCGATCCATAATTCTGAGTACGCTGATAATTCCATCGGGTGATGGCGTAATTCTCTGAGTCCGATGCCGACTTCACATCCAACGGTTGTGTAAAAGTAAGATGCACCCCGGCCTTATTCACCTTGAGTCCGCGTACAGTATACAACTTCTTACCTGTGTAGCGAATGCGATCAAGGCCTGTAATGCGAGCGGCATTGCTCTGCCAGCCCTTCAGGCCTGCAACATACAGGTGGCCATCACTCGGATTAAATCGAGGTCGCATTGCAGAGGAGGTAAAGCGCAACGGCAGTTTCACCACTCCTCCCTGCATCTGGCCGTTCACCTCTTCTTTAAGCACCAGATAGATCGAGGAACGGCCATAACTGGTGTGCAGCAACTCACCTTGGAATGGGCCCCACTTATCACTGGTCACCCAAACCTGACCACCACCGGAGTTATCCCAACCTTTGTCCAGCCAACAAAGCGGCTTGTCATGTTTGGGCACGGACGTTTTGTGTGCGAGTGTTTCTACCCCATAAAATCCACCTTCACGAATCCAATTAACCGGACACCGTGGCACCCATGACCCTTCGTTATCACCACTGGTCAATTGACCATTTGGGCCAACACCCATCCCGTTGGGAGCACGGAAACCCGTGGCCACCACGATGAGGTTTTTACCGTACTTATCGATCTTCATCAGACTACCAGCATGTGCCGAAATATGGCCGTTCCCACCACCGCCACCAAAGCCGCGACCGCCACCACGAACAGGGCCCGCCTTGATGGTGTAAAAGTTGCCTTCCTTATCTGTGTGCAAGTCGAACACAAACTCATGAAACCCCTGTGAGCTGGTGATTTCATTGTTAAAGCTCTCATAGTAGTCGGCTTCGCCATCTTTATTCAGATCGTGATAGCGAGTGATTTGGTCACGTCCGGAGGTGTAAATAACATCGCCCACAATCTTTAGGCCTAGCGTCTCAAACCCACCACTGGCAAAGCGTGTCCACTTCAAGTCCTTGAGGTTTTTATTCTTCAAGCCGGTCACAACCCAAACATCACCATCCCATGTTGAAAGTGCCGCCCGGTTGCCATCGCTGAAGAAATCCAACCCGCCAAAACGCACACGGCGATTCCACTGGTTCTTCTCCGGCGAAGTGATCACATCGGTCACATACGCGCCATCAGGTGTCTTGCTAGCGTTCATCACGCCTTGGGTCACCACCGGATCCGGCCAGCGGTTCTTACCCTCCTTGCGAAACTCAGCCTTGGCCGATGCCTTGGCCAAGATGGCGAATTGGGCAAGATCGGCTTTGGCTCCTCTCCAGATGTGAATCTGTAATGTTCCGGATTTCGTTCCCTTGGCAAGCCTGGCCACAACGCGTTTATTTTTCTGCACCTCCAACACGCTGCCCTTGGGCGCATTCATCAGCGCTACTTGCGTGACTTGATCGCCAGCCACCAGAATCGCCACGCCATCTTCCATCCCACCCTTGGCGTTTTCCACTTCGCAAACCATCGTTACGAGGTCGGCAGAAATATCCTCATATTTAATGCTGCGCACGAAAACCGTCTGCCCATCCTTTTCGATGCTTCCAGGTTGCTCAAGAATGCCCACACCGTGCACCTTATAGCTAAGCACCACTTGGTCATTCGCCACATAGTTACCAAGCCATTGGACATGTTTGCGAGGCAATGGACCAAAAGGCTCGGGGCGCGAATCCGCAAAGGAGCCTTTGGCATCAGCCCAACCAGCGATGGGAGAGGTCCCAAATTCCTGCTCGCCGGCAATGCGCGGGCTGGCCCCATGATTACCCTTAAAACTCACTCCATCTTCAGTGATATAGCCTCCGGTCCAACCAGCTGCCCAACGCAGCAAATCCGTATCAAAACACATGAACGCCTCACGACCGACAATGATGGCCATCCCCTTATTCGCTACGTTGTTCTTAGGAAACTGCGTGCGAATGGCCGCCTTGGTGTAGGGAAAATCCGCCTGTAAATGCTTGGAAAGTTTCTGCTGCCAAACAGCTTTCCCCTGAGCTCGAACTCCCGCAGAAAACGCCACGGTCAGCGATAAAATGATGCGTGCAATCATAATTAGTTAAGGCAACTGACGAGCCTGGCAATAGATTATTCAAAGACGAGGCAAATACGCCTCAATGCTTGACGCCTGTTTACCACGCTTCTAGGTTGGGCCGCCCCAAAAATGGGTTTTATCGTGAATGTAAAAGTTGAAATAATTGAATTAGCGCCCTGCAAAAAGCAACTGCGCTTTGAGCTGCCAGCGGAAGATGTAGAAGCGGCATTCGCCGAAGTCACGCGCACGTTTCGCAAGCAAGCCAATCTGCCGGGCTATCGCAAGGGCAAAGCGCCGGAGGCTAAGGTAGCGGCGCAGTTTGCCGGGAAAATTGAGGATCAAGTGCATGAACAGTTGCTCAATGACTGCTATCGCAAAGGCTTGGAGGACAACGAAATCCGACCGCTGCTGAAGCCAGAGGTGGAAGAGGTCAACTTCAAACGCGGCGAAGCGTTGAATTTTTTGGCCACGGTGGAGACCGCACCGGATTTTGAAATGCCGGAGTACAAGGGGTTGCCCGCCAAAAAACCGAAACTCGAAGTTTCCGATGCCGACGTGGACACCGCACTGGATAAACTCCGAGAAGGCCGTGCCGAATACAAAGAACAGGATCGCGGAACGCAAGCGGGCGATTATGTGGTGGTCAACTTCACCGGTACCAGCGATGGCAAACCGCTCACGGACTTCTCGCCCACCGCCCGCGGAATGACCAAGCAGGAAAACTTTCCACTGCACGTACACGCCGATGAGCACGATAATTTTATTCCGGGCTTCACCAAACAACTCATCGACGCTAAGCCCGGCGAAGAACGCACGGTGGAAGTCACCATACCAGACGATTTTCCCAGCCAACCAAAGTTGCAGGGGCTCAATGTGATTTACGAAGTGAAGGTGATGCAGGTGAAAGAAAAGGTGATGCCCGAGTTGACCGATGAATTTGCCAAAACCTGGGAAGCAGAAAGCGTGGAGAAACTGCGCGAAGGAGTGCGCGATGATTTAAAATCAAATCAGGAAGGCGAGGCCATGCGCGTCGTGCACGCGCAAGTTCATGAGGAACTAATGAAAAAAGTGAGCTTCGATGTGCCCGAACCAGTTCAGCAAAATGAACTACGTGTCGTAGTCGAAAGCATGGTGCGCACGCGGCGCGCCGGCGGGACTTCGGAAGAAGATATTGAGAAGGCCAAGGAACAAATCACAGCCGAAGCCAACCCCATCGCCATGGACCGCGCGCGGTGGTTTTTCATTCACCCGCGTATTGCACAAGCGGAGAAACTTGAAGTTGCACGTGAAGAAGTCCTGCGCGTCATCGCCATGCAAGCCCAGCAAATGGGCAAAGACCCCCAACAACACATGAAAGAATTGGCCGACAACAACAAAATCAGCACCATCCAAAACCAAATAATGGAGCAAAAAGTCGTTGAATTCATCGCCGAACACGCTGAAATCGAACTGGTCGACCCTCCCGAAACTACCGATCACGGTCACTCGCACGGATGACACATTTGTTTTCAACAACACGCATTGACGGGTGCGCATTATCTCTTATTATTTGCCGATGAAACCCACGCTGCTGTACATCCTGTTCCCCGCGCTACTCTTGAGCCTTCTGCTCAGTGCGGGCTGTAAAAAAGACAAGGAAGCCGAAGACAATCAAGGCGAAGACAATCAAGGCAGCACACCCTCAGGCGAAAGTGGCGGTGGACCCGGCGGCGGTCCAGGCGCTGGTGGAGGCATGCCTGGTGGCGGCCCTGGTGGCGGTGGGCCGGGCGAAGGCGAAGGAATGCCCGGCGGCCCCGGCGAAGGTGAATTCGGCGAAGGGCCGGGCGGAGGTCCCGGTGGTGGTGAATTTGGTGAAGGGCCGGGCGGAGACCCTGGCGGTGGTCAACAGCAACCCGCGAAGCTAGACCCCAACAAACCACCCGCCCCGCAATTGAACTGGGGCGTGAACACCGGCCGATTCCAGCCACCGGGTCAGGATATCCGCGTCATTTACATGGGTAAGAATGCCTCGATAATTATCAGAGCTTTCGGCCGCCCCACCAATGCCAAAGCCGTGGGCAGCAACGGCGTGTGGACTTACCCCGGGATGAAAATCCGCGATGCCCAAGGCAAGACGTATAACGCCGTACGATTCACCATCCAACCCACCAGCCAAGGCGATGGGAAAGTGATTGCTGTGGAGGTCATCCCGGGCGCGATCGCTGGCGGTGGCCAAAACGCCGGCGGTGGTTCTGGCGGTCCTGGTGGCGGTCCTCCTGGTGCCCCATAATCAAAAACTCAAACGCGGCTAACGCCGCGTTTTTTTATTCGAACCGTCCGGCTAATGACGCGTGCGCCTCGCGCAATGCCGCCTCTGTGGTGGCCCAATCCATGCAGCCATCGGTGATGCTCACGCCGTATTTCAGTTCCTCCAGTGGTACGGGAAACTTTTGCGCGCCGGCATTCAAATTGCTCTCCAACATCACAGAATGAATGTGACGATTGCCATCACGGATTTGCCCCAGCGCATCCGCTAAAACCGCCGGTTGGCGGTCGGGATCCTTGCCGCTGTTGCCGTGGCTGCAATCAATCATTACCGATGGTGTGAGCCCTGCTTTCTCAGAAGCAGCCACCGCGTCCGCCACATATTCGGCCGAATAGTTTGGGCCGCCACTGCCGCCGCGCAAAATCAATTGGCAATCCGGATTGCCGCGCGTGGTAACCGCGCTGGCGCGGCCTTCGGCGGTGATGCCCAAAAAAGTCTGCTCCTGTGTGGCCGCTACGATGGCGTTCACCGCCACGTCGCAATCGCCCGCCGTGGTATTTTTGAACCCCACCGGCATCGACAAGCCACTCGCCATTTGCCGGTGCGTCTGGCTCTCCACCGTGCGCGCGCCAATCGCCGCCCAACAGAGGCTGTCGGCAATGTACTGAGGCGTGATGGGGTCCAGCAATTCTGTAGCCGTCGGCAGGCCGAGCTCCAGCACTTCGCCCAGAAACTCCCGCGCGATGCGCAAGCCAGCGGGAATGTCGCATGTCCCATTGAGATGAGGATCCATGATCAACCCTTTCCAGCCGAGCGTGGTGCGTGGTTTTTCGAAATACACGCGCATCAAAATCAGTAGCCGATCGTTCAACTCATCAGCCAGCACCTTGAGTTGGGCAGCATATTCGCGGCCCGCTTTTAAATCGTGAATGGAACACGGACCGACCACCGCGATGAGGCGCGGATTCTCGCCGTGAATGATGGCGTGCAACTCGCGACGCGCCCGCGTGACAAAATCGGTTTGGGCATCCGTACAAGGCAGGTCAGCCACCAGTTCCGCTGGGCTGGGCAGCACCTCCGAGGAAACTACGCGAATGTCGGTTATGGGTTGCAAGAGGCGGGACTAAACATCATTCAGCTGCGTTTTGTAAAGCCCGCAACACATCGGGATCGCGCACATCCACCCAACGCCCTGCGATTTCCACGCCTGCGATGGACTCGCCCGCCTCGAGCATCGAGCTCAATGCGTCGGTCAATTCATATTCGCCGCGCGGTGATTTTTCCAGACGCGCCGTGTGTTGAAAAAGCCTCGGCTGGAAAATATAAATCCCGGCATTGTACCAAGCCGTTTCGCCATCCTTTAAAAAATCCTGCGCTCGCAATTCATCCAGTTGCGCTTCCGAAGGCTTCTCTACCAAATGATTCAAACAGAACGCCCCGTCAAAAAAGAACAACCCGCCCTTTGCCACATCCTCACTGCCCGTCACCGTCACCAAACCCGATAATTCACCCCCGGCCCAACGCTTCAGCATTAGCTGATAAGTCTCAGGCTTAACCAAAATATCGCCATACGTGAGCAAAAACGCATCGTCGCCCAAGAAGCTCTTCGCCAGCTCCGGCGCTTTTCCCGTCCCATCCTGCACCGTCTGGCGCTCATAAGATATGCTGACCCCAAAATCAGAGCCATTGCCGAAATGCCCTTCAATCACCTCCGCCTTCCATCCCGTGATGATGCAAAACTCACCAACCCCGGCCTCCCGCAAGCCAGTTACAATGTGCTCCAAAATCGGCCGGCCCTCCACTGGCAGCATCGGTTTCGGCACCTCGTCCGTGAGCCCGCCCATGCGAGTGCCTTTGCCAGCGGCTAGGATGACGGCTTTCATAGCCAATTACTTTGCCTTTCCTTGACTCGCCACTGCATCCATTGCGGCCTTCACGGCTTCCTCATCACCGAGGTAATAGTTTTTGATGGGCTTTAAATCTTCGTCCAATTCGTACACGAGCGGCATTCCGGTGGGGATGTTGAGTTTCAAAATGGCTTCGTCGGAAACGTCATCGAGATATTTCACCAACGCGCGGAGGCTGTTGCCGTGGGCGGCGATGATGACGCGCTTGCCGGCCTTAATTTCCGGCGCGATAGTTTCGTGCCAATAGGGAAGAAACCGGTCGACCGTGTCCGCAAGGCATTCGGTGAGCGGCTGCTGATCCTCGGTGAGATTCGCATAGCGCACGTCGTGACCGGGCCAGCGTTCATCGGATTTCTCCAGTGAGGGCGGAGGAATGTCGTACGCGCGCCGCCAAATGAGCACTTGTTCCTCGCCGTGTTTTTCGGCGGTCTCGGATTTATTGAGACCCTCCAACGCGCCGTAGTGGCGTTCGTTCAGTCGCCAATCGCGCCGCACGGGCAGCCACATTTGATCCAACTCATCCAGCGCAATCCACAAGGTACGAATGGCGCGCTTGAGCAATGAGGTGTGGGCTTGGTCGAAAGCGAATCCGTTTTCCTTGAGCACCCGCCCCGCCGCCTTCGCCTCTTCGCGCCCTTGATCGGTGAGATCCACATCGTGCCAACCGGTGAACCGGTTATCCAAATTCCATTGTGACTGACCGTGACGTAGTAAAACCAATTTATGCATGGAGGCAGACTTTAACGAGGCAGCCTTGGCCTGTCAGCAAAAACGTGCTGCAATCGCGTCTGTGGATGATGAGTTTATTTCACTAACGAAAATGGCGGGTCTACTGGACCTATCCAACCGCTCGCGGCTGTGTCTGCTAGGAGCTGATCGCGCAAAGTTTTTGCACGGGCAGGTGACCAACGATATCAACGGCCTCGCCGAACACACCGGCTGCTACGCCGCGTTGGTGAATGCGAAGGGTAAAATGGAGAGCGATTTGTTCGCGTATCGTCTGGCGGATGAAATCCTTTTGGACTTTGAACCGGACTTGGCCGATGCGGTGCGGTCGCGGCTGGAAAGTTTTATCATCGCCGAGGACGTGGAGGCAGCCGATGTGGCACCGCATTTCGGATTGCTCAGCGTGCAAGGTCCGAAGGCGGCAGAGGTGTTGGCGGCTCTGGAATTACCCACCCCAGAATCAGAATTTTCACTAACAAAAACTGCGGATGAAATTTTTGTGGTGAACCAGCCGCGGCTGGGTTCGGTAGGGTTCGATTTATTTGTGCCGGTGGATGCGACGGAGAATTTGGAATCACGCTTGGCCGGGCACGCACCATTGTGTAGTGAGGCAGCGTTTGAAAAGGCGCGGGTGTTGTCGACCATTCCGCGATTTGGAAAAGATCTTACCTCCGACAACCTCGCACCCGAAGGCGGTATTGAGGCGCGAGCCATCAGCTATGCCAAGGGCTGCTACATCGGGCAGGAAATCATCGCGCGCATTCGCACCCGTGGAAAAGTAAACCGCATCCTGCGCGGGTTGCGATTGGATGGCGCAGCGGCGGAAGGGGATCCGGTTTTTCTTGGCGAAAAACAAGTCGGCAAGCTATCGAGTGTTATCTCTGCACCTGATGCCGCATTGGCGATCATCCACCGTGATGCGGCTGAATCGGGCACTGCGCTGCGGGTGGACACAAAAAACGGCAGCGTAAATGCGGAGATCGCCACGCTGCCGTTTGAAAAGTTTCCGTTCTAAAAATCCACCAATTCCACGTCGAACACGAGCGTGGCAGCAGGGGGGATGGTCGGTGGCCGACCACCTTCACCATAAGCCAAGGCGTGGGGAATGATGAGGGTACGCTTCTCGCCCTTTTTCATGTCGGACAATGCCTCGTCCCACCCTTTGATGACCTGCCCTGTGCCAACCGTAAACTCAAAAGGTACACCTCGCTTTACCGAGCTATCGAACTCGGTGCCATCAAGCAGACGTCCGGTATAGTGCGCCTTGATTTTTTTGCCATTGCCGACTTTCTCGCCCGCACCAGCTTTGGTAACCACGTAGCGCAGGCCGGATTTGGTAGTGACCAGCTTTGCCTTGGGATGCTCTTTTTCCAGCTTGGCGATGATGGCTTTGACGAGTTTTTTATCGGTTTCAGTAGCAGGTGTTTTGCCGGACTTCACATCTGTTAATTCCAGTTCAAAAATCAGTGTGGCAAAGGGAGGAATTTTGCCGCCTGCACCGGCCTCCCCGAAACCCAGTTTGTGCGGCACGATCACCGTCCGATGCTCGCCCTTTTTCATCCCGGAGATGCCTTCGGCCAATCCTTTCAAGCGCATTTCCGCTCCTACGGGAATGGCCATCGGCTCTTTGTTTTCTCGTGTGTCATCAATGACTTGTCCGTCAGCCAGTTTGAATTTCAAATGTAACATCAAATTGTCGCCATCCTCGGGAACTTCGCCTTCGCCCGATTGAGTAATGATATAGCGCAAGCCGGTCTTCGACGTGACCATATCAGCTTTGTGCTTTTTCTTGAGATCAGCAACGAGCTTCTCAATTTGTTCTGCGTCCTTTTTCATCTGAGCCTCGAACTTTACTGTCTTGGATTTTTCTTTATCTGTCATAAGTTTTTTGTAATGTGCCTCATCACCCTTAAACGCCTTGGCCTTCTCGCCTATGCGAATGATTTTCACACTGTTAAGCTTGTCGCCCTTGACGATGGCGTTAACCACTTTTTGATCGGCTGGACCAACCACTTTTCCAAACACTGTATGTTTTCCATCAAGCCAAGGGGTCGCTTTATGAGTGATGAAAAACTGGCTGCCGTTAGTAGCTGGGCCGGAGTTGGCCATAGAAAGAATACCGGGGCCTATGTGTTTTAAAGTGGGGTCAATCTCGTCGGCAAACTTATAGCCCGGACCGCCTGTGCCTGTGCCCTGCGGGCAGCCGCCCTGAATCATAAAATCCGCGATGACACGATGAAAATTAAGCCCATCATAAAATTTTGCACCCTTGGGTTTGTTCGAATCTTTTGTTCCCTCGGCAAGACCAACAAAATTCGCAACCGTTAGCGGCGTTTTTTCAAACTCGAGCGAGAGCAGAATCTTGCCCTTGGTCGTGTTGAATTCCGCATACAAGCCATCGCCCAAGTC
>JAOLZA010000052.1 GCA_028343615.1 Verrucomicrobiota bacterium | reverse complement strand
GGTCGGGGAATGGCCAGTGCCTCCGGGCAATCGATGATCGGGGCTGGAGATGGCACGCGCGGTTCCGCAAGGAGTGGCCCATCCGACACGTATGGCCACGCTGCATCCGCTGGTTCGGCGCGTGGAATGAATCAAGTGGCCGGCATTTCCGGAACGGGCAGCAACCGGGCATTTGCGCCGTCAATTTCTGGTTCACGCGGGAGTTCGCGAGTTGTGATGAATACTCCCGCCTCATCCAGTATTGAAGGCCACACCCGTAGCGGCATCCGGCGGCGGATTGACCTTGGGCGGTGCTCCAACCACTGCGGATCAAGTGATGGTGCAAGCTCGGGCAAGTTCGGTGGCACAGCCGGTTCGCTTTGCTGGGACGCGGCGTAATCCCTTGAGGGCTTATATAAGCCGCCCCTCTGAATCCCAACCCTCCGCTGCGCCGGTACGCGTGGCATCGACTGGCAATCCGGGTAGCCGCAGTTCGTTTTCCCCCACCGTCACGCGGACGCCGCAAACAATTCCCACGTTTGAAAAAGTGCAGCTGAAACCCGAAGCGGCTTTGGTGACTAATAATTCTGGTGCTGAATTGTCGGAACTACCGCCATTGGCAAACCCTTATGAGTTGCGTCTCAGCCCGAAGCTCCGTGCCAACTTTGTGAAACGGCAGGGTGGTGGACCAGAAACCGAAGCCGCCGTTGCGCTGGCTTTGGAATGGCTGAAGCGCAATCAAAGCAAAGATGGCCGTTGGAATCACCGCTCCGGTCACACCACTGCCGCCACTGGCGCAGCGATGCTCGCATTTTTGGGATGGGGCGCCAAACACACTGAGACGGGGCCCTATCAGCAAACTCTTTCGAAGGCGATCGACTGGATGTTGAGCGTCGAGGAAAAGGGTGACCTTCGTTATCGCGGAAATATGTACGACCACGGCATAGCCGCGATTGCTATTCTGGAAGCTTACAACCTCACCAAAGACGAAAGACTGCGAGCACCGGCCGAACGCATTCTTGCCTTCACAATCAAGGCGCAAAACCCTCAAACCGGCGGCTGGCGCTACAAGACATATCGGGAAGACCCCAGCGAAAATGGCGATCTCTCTGTTAGCGGTTGGCAAATGATGGCTCTGAAGAGTGCTCGTTTGGGCGGGATGAAAGTGTCCGAGACCTCATTCACGAAATCTCGAAAATTTATCAATGGAGTTAGAGTGAAAGATGAGGGGTTTCAATATCGACCTGGCTGGACACCGTCTTCAGCGATGATCGCTGAAGGATTGTTTTGCGAGCAGATGCTAGGTGACGGCGTGGTGAATTCAAAAATGAAACAGTGTGTCAGACTCATTCAGAATCAATTGCCCAGCAATCATAAGGTAGACTATTATTACTGGTACTACGGCAGCCTAGCCATGCGACAGGCACAAGGTCAGAATTGGCAAAACTGGAATGACAAACTGAAGCCAATACTGCTGCGTAAACAAGTCCTACGAGGAAACAACCGGGGATGTTGGGAACCTGAGGGCAAAAACTCCAAGGCGGCAGGTAGGGTGGTCACCACGGCTCTGGCGGCGCTTTCTCTGGAAGTGTATTATAGATACCTGCCTCTCTACTCGCCGGAATTCTCCAAAGCCGGCGAATAGTGAATCCCCCGCAACTTTCATGAAATCTCGTTTCTTATTTCTCATTGGAGCCTTGGCGTTTGCTGGTGCTATCATTGCTGCTGAAAATTTCAAGCCGCTCTTCAATGGCAAAAACTTGGACGGTTGGCACAATGTGAATTGTGGTCCAAAGACTTGGACGGTGAAGGATGGAATGATCCATTGCACCGGTAAGCCGATCGGAGAGTTGCGAACTACGAGGATGTACGAAAACTTTATACTCGAAGTGGAATAGCGGCATTTGAAGCCGCGCGGCAACGCGGGAATTTTTGTGTGGGCCGATGCGTATCCGGCGAAGGGGCAGCCGTTTCACCGTGGAGTGGAGGTTCAGGTACTGGAAAATGCTTATGGCAACACGCGCGGCTACACGACACACGGCGATATTTTTCCGATTCATGGTGCGCGCATGACTCCCGTCAATGGTCGCGGCGGTGCTCGGGCGTTTCCTATCGAGAATCGCAGCAAGCCATCACCAGAATGGAATCACTACCGTGTGGTGTGCAACAACGGAGATATCAGCCTTGCAGTTAACGGAAAACTGGTAACTCAGGGTAAGGAGTCTTGGCCACGTAAGGGTTATATTTGCCTAGAATCCGAGGGTTCACCGGTGCAGTTCCGGAATATGAAACTTAAAGAACTTCCTTCCACTGGGGCGAAACCCGAAGAGACGGCAAACGTCCTTGATGGATTCCGGAGCTTGTATACCGGAGTTGATTTGGCAGGGTGGGAAGGAGGGAAGTGGCAGTCAAACGACTGGCGCTTGAATGGCATTAAGGCAGAAAAACGGTTGGTTTATCGGGAGAAATTTGCCAATTACAGTTTTTTTGCCGACTGGCGGGGAAAGAGTATTTATTTGCCTTTCAAACTACCGAATATCAGGGAATTTGGTTGGCTGAGTGAATCTCAGACTGGGGTTCGGCCTGGTAAATGGAATCGCATCAAGGTAATCCGCGTTCCGGGGAGTACCACAGTACAAATCAATGGTAAAACCGTGGTTGTGGCGACACATGAGGAAGAACAATTATCATCTGGAAATCTGGAACTTTTGCCGGGTGCGGAATTTGCTAATTTATTTGTGAAGCCGTTGAAAGCCTCAAGTGGCGGTAGAAAGAAAGCTCCGCAAAAAATACATGAGTGAAAGCAGTTTTTCTTTTCTAATTCTTGGGGACTACGCTCACCTTGTTCGCGGTAGGAAAGTTTGTTGGGATTTTCGTGGTCACCTTGTCGGTGGCTAGCCATTCGCAGGCACGGTCTAGAGTAGTGATAAATCCCACACATTGGAGGGATTGGCCGTTTTCATGACCCATAGGGGTATGAAAGATTTTGCCCTTATTGTACCCTAACACCATCATCATTGGTTCATGGCGCTTGCTTTTCTCACTCCAAGCAGTAGCGAGAATTTCCATTTTTGTTCCAGGGCCACGCAGTGAATCATAGAGCTCATCCTTGGCATGTTTCCATTGGGTAGGCATACCGGCTGTGATGGGATGGTCACTGTTACGAATTTTGATGGTGAATTCATGCTGTGGACCATGGCTGCCACCGCGGCCGGGGTTGGTGTTGCGTATGAGTTTGTTGCTCTCATCGTAATAAACATAAGGCCCATGTTTTTCCGTGCGTCCGCCCCAGCCACCGAGGCCAATCATCTTGTTGTACTCAAGCCAATTGGGGAATGAATTATTGGCCGCGTGTACACAAATGAAACGTCCGCCTTCGCGCATATATTTTTCAAAAGCATCCTTTACCGGCTTGGGCCACTCTTGTCCGTTGTAATTGCTAATCACTACATCGTATTTCGCGAAATTCGGATTCCATGCTGCCCATGCCTTGGCGTTCAATTCATCGGCCGCTTTTTGTGCCTGTGCGCGCTGTTCCTTGGTGAGATTGCGCGGTGGGTTTACCCGTTGCGGTGAGGTGGACACAGCCACGGTGTACATGCCGGTCTTTTCCAGCTGGTTCTTCATAAACGGCGTCATCGCTTTCCAGTTATGATTGTTCTGGCCGTCGACGATCAGAATGGAAATGGACTTGGCTTGTATACCAAAAGCGCAAACCGCCAATGCGGCTACAACAAGGAATCGGGAGATCAGTTTCATGTGTGCGTCCAGTGTAGGTTTATACAGGCGCGAACAAAGGATATTTTTGGCCTAATTTTTTGCTGGCTGTGACAATAGGCGCTTGGATTCATCGAGTAAGAATTTCGGAGCCATGAAGGGTTCATGGCTAATTTCCTGCCAGCGTACTTCGCCATTGGCGTCGATAAGGAAGGTTCCGTGCAGGGGCGTGTTCTCAAAATCGTCGTAAGCACGATATTTCCGGAAGGTCTTCAACGTGGGGTCGCTGAGCAGCGGGAAATTAAAATGCCGGTCCTTGGCGTCGTAGCCGATGAAGGTGTCACGCAAACCTGCCGAGGTGTCGGTGCTGATGGCGAGCAGCGTGATACCCTGTTTTTCGAATTCTGCCGCCATTGGGTCGAAGGCGTTGAGCTGATCCATACAATGCACGCAGCCTTTGCCCAAGTAAAAGATAAGCACTACGGGTTTGCCGCGCAATGCGTCGAGGGAGAATTTTTGCTGATTGCGATCGGTGAGCGACCACGTTGGCGCGGCGGATGGTTGCCATCGGAAGGGGCCGAGATCGTCAAGGTTGGGGCGTAAGCCAACGTCTTTGGCAGTGGTCTGTGGTTTGCGCCAATCGGCAGAGAGACCAACCGACTCGGCCAAGGGCGCGAGCCGCGCGAAACATTGCACATCAAGATCGAGCTGTGGTGCGATACGGCGAAGGTGCTCAAAAGCGGTTTTGGCTTCGGTTGGATTTTTAGTGGTGTGTAGCAGGTAGGCTTGTGTCGCCAATGGTCGGGCTTGTTCCGCACCAGATTTAACAGCAGCTGAGGCTGATTTCAATGCAGTTTCGATGTCGCCCATGCGGAATTGCAGGATCGCCTTGCGGTCACCACGAATGTCCGATGCTTTCGCTAGGAAAGTTTTCGCGGCTACCATGTCACCTTTGGCTAATGCTCGGTACATTTCCGTCTCGGCAATCCCGCGAGTGAGTGTGCTAATGGCGGTGTTATACGGTCGCTCGGCATTAGTCTTCTCGCGGCGCACATCCTTGGCTTTTTTCTTGGCGGCCTTAGCTTTAGCTTCAGCGGTGGTGCCCGCATTGGTTTTGGCGATTTGCTGCTCGATGAGGAGTTTTTTCATTTGCGACAAGAGCACTTCGGTCTCAGCGGTTTTGCCGGTGTTAATATACGCGGAGGCGAGCAGTCGCCAATATTTAGCTTTGTCGGCAGCGGTTTTTCCGGCGCGCAGATAACGAGTGTTTTTCATAGCGAGGATTTCATCCCAAAGTTCATAGTTCGTTAGCAGCCCGTGTAGGTGGCGTTTTCCGTAGGTGTAGCTGCCTCGAGTGGAAACAGTCCATGTGCCATTGGTTTTAACAGAAGGTAAGCGTGGCAGATCGATCATATTTTTGGCCATGGCAAGCCCGTGTCGCACGCGTCCGGAGTGGCCAAGGTTTCGAGTGAGCCATTCGTTGTTGTGGGCAAAATTGTGGATGCGGTCGGGCATCACACGGTCGCGCATCATGTGAGCGTGGTCCACGCGGGCGCTGGCTTCCTGATACCATGCGGCGTCGTTATAGCGTTTGAGGCGCGAGAGAATGTGACTAGGCATGTGCCACATGTGAGCAATACCCGATGCGGATTGGCCGCATTGGCCAACTGAAGGCAAGGCCCGCTTGGGGTCTTTGTAATCCCAGAGATGGATGCGGTAATGATGGCAGGGATGTTGCGGGTTTTTGGCGAGGATGGCAGCGATGCGCTTCTCGATGTCCTCATAATTTTTTTTGGCGCGTACATCACCGTAAAGGGCGAGGGTGTAGAATGCCTGTGCTTCAAGATCATCGGGGTATTTTTCAGCGATTGTTTTGAAAGCCTTGATGCGTGCGCTCTTTCGTTTTTTAGAATCAGATTCTTTTAGGTACGTTGATGTAGAGTCGATCCAAAGACGTTCTCGATCGCTTACGCGGGATTTACCTGCCACGGATTTTGCAATAAGCGGCTTGGAGCGCGAGCGGTTGCCTGAGTTGGCCATGGTGATGCCCCAGTACGCCATCGGATGGTTGGGGTCGAGCTTGAGCACTTGGCGGAAAGAACGCTCAGCTTCAAGATACCAAAATCCGTGAATTTGCCCCACGCCCTGGTTGAAAAATTTCTGTGCCTCGGGCGAATCAGTGGTGATGGGAAAGGACACATTACTGGTGGTGCCCATCAAATAGGCGGCTTGGCGCGGCCCTCTGTTTAGCTCCGCACCGTGACTGGAATGTCCCGCGGGCGGGCCTGAAGGGTCGAAAGTATAATCAGCCTGCTCTGCAGCCGTCGGCGTGAGTTGATTCGTAGTTTCCGGGGTCGTCGAGCAACCCATGGCAAGGATAACCCCGAGCTGGAAAATGTGTTTTATCTTTCGCATCTTTATCGGCTTAATCCTGTGGTTTCATCGAAATTGCAAATCAAATTAAGGCTTTGGACGGCTTGGCCGCTGGCACCCTTCACTAGATTGTCGATTGCGCTTGTCATAATGAGGCGACCTGTGCGGCGGTCGAGGCGCCAGGCGAGGTCAAGGCAGTTGGTGTGGGCAACGTTTTTGGTGTCGGGCAAAGAGCCAGGCGGCAAGAGGCGAACGAAGGGTTCGTCAGTGTAGGCGGTGGCAAGGCATTCGGTGATCCGTTTGGTCAGAGCGGTTTCTTCCGCTTCAGTTTCAAATTTTTTTGTGGGCGCAAGATAAAGGGTGGTAAGGATGCCGCGATTGATTGGTATGAGGTGTGGGGAAAACTGGACGGTTACTTGTGCGTCGGCGACGAGCGAAAGTTCCTGTTCGATTTCCGAAAGATGGCGGTGCTTGGGAATGCCGTAGGGCCGCGCGCTTTCGTTGCATTCGGTGTACATGAAACCCGTACTCGGATTTCGGCCCGCGCCGCTGACACCGCTGAGGCTATCGGCGATGATGCCGGTGGATTTAATCAGGCCCGCCTGCAAGAGTGGTACGGTTGGCAGTAAAATACTGGTCGGATAACAACCAGGCGAGGCGATGAGTTTTGCGTCGCGGATGGCATCGCGATGTAGCTCGGGCATTCCGTAAACCGATTGCTCCAAAAGAGCGGGCGCAGGATGGGCGTTACTGTAAAATTCCTTGTACACGCTGGGGTTGTTGAGGCGGAAATCGGCGGAGAGATCAATGACCTTCGCGTCCGACGCGAGCAACGGCTTGGCAAACTCTGCCGCAACGCCGTGAGGCAGGGCGAGGAAGACGACCTCGGCAACCTCCGCCAGCGTTTCCACATTTGGCTCGGTGAATTGTAGCGAGTCGGCCACAGCATTGCCGGCGAAGCTTGGAAATATTGCGGCCAATGTTTGTCCCGCGTATTGGCGCGAGGTGACAGCGGTGAGTTCCGCGTATGGATGGCCGAGCAGCAGCCGCACGAGTTCTTCGCCAGAATATCCGGATGCTCCTACGACGGCGGTTTTTACTTTTTGAGCTACGCTCATGTCGATTGTGTTGTGCGTTTTTTTTGTGACAATTGAAATAAAAAATTGAAAACAAAAAAACCCCGCCGGGAACCAGCGGGGTTTACGAAAGCGTTTTTGAGTTTAGCGTTTGCTGAACTGGAAGTGCTTACGAGCGCCGGGCTGGCCGGGTTTCTTGCGCTCACGCACGCGGGCATCACGATGCAGCAAGCCTTCGGCTTTGAGGGTAGGGCGCAGCTCGGCGTCGTACTCCAGTAGCGCGCGGGAGATGCCTAAGCGCACAGCATCGGCTTGGCCGGCTTGGCCACCGCCTTGGACGTTTACGCGCACGTCAAATTTTTCAACATTCTCCGTGGCAATGAATGGCTCGCCCACGATGAGGCGGTGTGATTCGACGGGGAAATAATTTTCAAACGTGCGGCGGTTGACGGTGATTTTTCCGTCGCCGGGTTTGATTCGCACGCGGGCGGTCGCAGCTTTGCGACGTCCGGTGCCCAGAAATTCTCCAGTGATAGCGTCAGGCATCTTAATTCAAAGTCATCGGTTCAGGGTTTTGCGCGCCGTGCGGATGCTCGGTACCCTTGAACACTTTCAATTTGGTGAGCAACTTGGAGCCGAGGCGATTGCGGGGCAACATCCCTTTCACGGCGGCCATAATAATGCGCTCGGGATGCTTCTCACGCATATCGGCAAAGGGGATGCGCTTCAGTCCGCCGCGCCAGCCGCTGTAGCGCTGGTATTCCTTGGTGTCCTCTTTGTTGCCAGTCACCTTAATTTTCTCGGCATTGATGACGACCACAAAATCACCGCCATCGAGGTGTGGCGTGTAAGTGGGTTTATTGCGGCCGCGCAGTACATTGGCGATCCTCTCGGCGAGGCGCCCAAGCACCAGCCCATCGGCATCCACCACGTGCCACGCGCGCGTTTGCATATCTATTTTTGGCAAGAAAGTCTTCATTCCTGTGTGTGAAGGGGCGAGGAAAATACCAGAAAACACTGGCGGGTCAACAGGTTTCTGTTGGTTTTAAGTATTTTTTTCAGCTTCCAATTGAGTATCTTTTGCGGCTTTTGCAGATTTGGTGGCTTCTGCTTTGGCTTTGGATTCGGCCAATTCTTCGGGTGTCATGATGCGCGGTTTTGCAAATTTCTCGAATCGATTGTAGCGGCGGAGCAAATCCGGCAGTTTTTGCAGAGCCAATAACTGGCGTTTCATCTGTTTATCGGGCTGCGCAGGCATGCCCCACCATTTTTCGCCGTCGTTGATATCACGCATCACACCGCTCTGCGCCGCGATGGTTACGTGATTGCCAATGCGTAAATGGCCCGCGAGGCCCACTTGCCCGGCGAGAGTGCAATAATCGCCCAGCTTGGTGCTGCCCGCGATGCCGGCTTGGGCGACCACGAGGCTGTTTTCGCCGATGCTCACGTTATGGGCGATTTGCACGAGGTTATCAATCTTGGTTCCTTTGCCGATATGAGTGGGGCCGAGCGCGCCGCGGTCGATGGTTACATTCGCGCCAATCTCCACATCATCATCAATTACCACATTGCCGATTTGCGGCACCTTCAAATGCTTGCCGCCTTCCTGCACATAGCCAAAGCCGTCGCTGCCCACGATGGTGCCCGCGTGAATCCGTACGCGATTGCCCAGTTCTGTGCGCGGGTACAGCGAGACGTTATGAAAAATCGCGCAATCCTCACCGATCACGCAATTTTCATCCACATAATTATTGCCGTGCAAAACCGTGCGTGCGCCGATCTTCGCGCCGTCGCCGATGATGACGTGCGCGCCAATGCAGGCTTCCGGATGTACCTCGGCTTTTTCGGAAATAATAGCGGAAGAATGGATGCCTGTGGGGGGGCCGGGTTCAGGATAAAATAGTGGCACCACTTTCGCGAAGGCAATCCGCGCGCTGGGCACGCGAATGAGCACCTTGCGCTCGGAGGTGAAAGTTTTGTCGATGATGATCGCACTGGCGGCACTTTGCTCGGCGCGTTCAAAGAAGGTGCGGTTCTCGGCAAAGGTGAGGTCGCCGGCGCGTGCGCGGTCGGCGGCTTGAAATCCGGTGAGTGGCATCGTGTGGTCGCCCAGCACTTTGCCGCCCAGTTTTGCAGCGATATCTCCCGCTGTGAAGAGCATGGCTAAAGCCTTTCTTTATGGTTAAGGTTGTGGCGCTAAAACGCCTAACGGGAAGTGATGATACCGTTTTTTTCGCCAAGGACAATCACATTCGGTTTCCAGTCCACTTCTTCAGTGTCATCGACGCTAGCGAACGACATAATTGTGAGGCGATCGCCCGCTTTGCCGAGATGCGCCGTGGCGCCGTTGAGAATGATCGCGCCACTGCCGGTCTCGCCCGCGATGGCGTAAGTCTCAAAACGTTCGCCGTTGGCAAGGTTGCCGCATAGCACTCGTTCGAATGGCCGCATCGCCACGCGATCCATCAACTCGCGGTCGATGGTGATGCTGCCCTCGTAATTCACGTTAGCATCTGTCACTGCTGCGCGGTGGATTTTTGATTTGAGCAGTTGAATCTTCATGGTCTTGCAAGGCCAAACACCGTTGACTTGGCGAAGGGCGGTCAATATAAAGGCCGCGCAACCGGTTTCAATCTCTTTTAGTTTGATCACCCAAAAAATTATGAGCAGAAAAATTCGTTACGGAATGGTCGGCGGCGGTCGCGGCGCGTTTATTGGCGCCGTTCACCGCATTGCCGCGAACATGGACGGCCAAATTGAACTCGTCTGCGGCGCGTTCTCATCCAGCCCGCGTAAATCCAAAGCCAGCGGCAAAGATTTTTTCCTACCCGCCAAGCGCTGCTACGGCACGTTTGAAGAGATGATTGCCAAGGAAGTCGCGCTGCCAGCGGATGAGCGCATGGATTTTGTGTCCATCGTCACGCCCAATCACATGCACTTCCCGCCCGCGAAAATGGCGATGGAAAATGGCTTCCACGTGCTCAGCGACAAGCCCGCCACCTTCAACCTCAAAGAAGCCAAGGCGCTAGAGAAACTTGTAAAAACATCCCGCTGTCTCTACGGACTCACCCATAATTACACCGGCTATCCGCTCGTGAAAGAGGCGCGTGATATGGTTGCCACCGGTAAGCTCGGCAAAATTCGCAAAGTCGTCGTCGAGTACCCCCAAGGTTGGCTTGCCACGCGATTGGAATTGACCGGTCAAAAGCAAGCCGGTTGGCGTACCGACCCCAAGCGCAGCGGTGCAGCCGGTTGCATTGGTGACATCGGCACGCACGCGGAGAACCTCGCCGAATACATCACCGGTCTGAAAATTAAGGAACTTGCCGCCGACCTCACTGCTTTCGTCAGTGGTCGCAAACTTGATGACGACGGCAACGTGCTGCTGCGATTCCGGGGTGGCGCAAAGGGTGTGTTGCACAGCTCCCAGATTTCCGTCGGCGAGGAAAATAATCTCAGCATCCGCATCTATGGCGAACGCGGAGGTCTCGAGTGGCACCAAAATGACCCCAACAGTATGCTCCTGAAATGGCCGGACCAGCCAATGCAAGTTTATCGCACTGCCAATGGTTACCTCAGCCCCGCCGCCGCCAACGCCTCTCGCACCCCACCCTCACACCCCGAAGGGTACCTCGAAGCTTTTGCAAATATCTACGTAAACTTCGCCAACCATATTCGTGCCAAGCTTGACCGCCGCAAGCTCGCCAAGGATGACCCAGCGATGGACTACCCAAAAATCAAAGATGGTATCCGCGGTATGGCCTTCATTGAAGCCGTCGTGAAGTCCTCTAAAAACAACGCTCGCTGGACGAAACTAAATGTGTAATCGGAATAACTTCCCCTTCCCAAACCCGCATTAATCGGCACTATCCCGCAGGAGGTTTCGCATGAACAACCCAAATTCTTCAGAAGAAAATCGCGGGCAATGGGGTTCCAAGCTCGGTTTCATCATGGCCGCCTCCGGCTCAGCAGTGGGCCTCGGTAACATCTGGCGCTTTCCGTACGTCACCGGCGAAAATGGTGGCGCGGCGTTTGTGGTGGTTTATCTCGCTTGTGTTTTGTTCATCGGCTTGCCGTTGATGTGGTGCGAGCTGGCATTAGGCCGCGCCAGCGGTCGCAATCCAGTTGGAGCCTTTCGCGAGACAGGCGGCGGCATTCCGTTCATCCTCACCGGCGTTCTTTGTTTGGCGGCTTGTTTTTTTGTGCTCACTTATTACGGCGTAATCGCCGGCTGGACAATCAGCTACGCCATCAGTCAGGTTTCACAAACCTCTCTGGTATTCAAGGAATACACCGCCGACCCCGTTTACGTACTGCCGGTGTTTGCTTTGTTTATTGTACTTACCATTGTCATTGTCCGCGCCGGAGTGGAGAAAGGCATCGAGAAATGGTCCAAGATTCTCATGCCGCTTTTGTTTGTACTAATGTTAGCGGTGATCATTCGTGGCGTCACATTGCCTGGGGCTGGAGCCGGTTTGGAGTATTACCTCAAGCCGGATTTTTCGAAAATTGATGGGACAGTCGTGTTGAAGGCTCTAGGACAGGCGTTCTTTTCGCTCAGCGTAGGCTGGGGGCTGATGATCACCTACGGCTCGTACATGTCCAAGAAACAAAACATCGTGTCCAACGGCTTTTGGGTGGGGTTGGCTGATACCTCGGTGGCCCTCTTGGCAGGCCTGATGATTTTCCCGGCTGTGTTCGCCATGGGCATGAACCCGGATAGTGGACCAGGATTGGCTTTTACCACATTACCCGCTGTGTTTGCGGCAATGCCCGCAGGTTGGGTGATTGGCACAATCTTCTTTTTGTTACTGTCAGTGGCGGCGGTCACCTCGTCCATCTCCATGCTGGAGGTGCCGGTCTCCTATTTTGTGGATGAAAAGAAATCACGCCGCACCACGTGTGCCGTCACAGTCGGGGTCGTCGCATTCGTGGTTGGCATTCCGTCCGCACTTTCCAATGGCGGTAATGAGTGGCTTTCGAACATCGAATTGTTTGGGCAAAAGGGGTTTTTCAGTATCCTCGACCAGGTGTTTGGTACGCTGGCATTGATCATCATTTCACTAATGCTCAGCATCTATGCCGGCTGGGTTTGGAAGCCAAAAAACGTGATCGCGGAAATCGAGCAAGGATGCCCTTGGTTTACCAAGCCCCTCATCGGGGGAATATCTCCAGCAGCTATTTGGTCGGTTTTCGTCAAATTCATATGCCCCATCGTCATCAGCCTTGTGCTGTTTAGTAAGCTAGGCCTTTTTGACCGGGAGAAACTTCCGGTCGAGCCTGTACCTAAAGAGCAAAAGTCTCCTGAAGATAACGCAAGCTCTCCGACGCAATAACCTCCGGGCCTTCCTCAAACTTGAAGACTTCCACTGATACAACACCGTCGTAGCCGACTTCCTTTAGTGCTGCTCCGATGGGTGTGAAATCTACTTCCCCAAATCCGGGGCCCTTGAGGTTTTCGTCATTGGCGTGGTAATAGGCGAATTCACCAGCACTCTCACGAATAATTTCCTGGATGGGCTTGCCCATGGAACACATGGCCTTGGTGTCGAGAATGATCTTGAAATTCGGACTATCGAACTGTTTTGTAAACTTGATGGCCTCAGTGTGGGTGTTCACAAAATTCGTTTCGCTGGGCGCAAGGGGTTCGAAGTTAATCACAACTTCGCGTTCGGCTGCGTGATCCACGCTCGGCCGAAACACCTCCGTGGCCCATTCCCACGCTTGCTCATAGCTCACGCCGTCCATCAAGTTGCGCTGATACGGCGAGCCGACGATGATGGATCGCCCACCAAAATCCGCGCAGCAATCCACGAGGTCCACAAAATACCGTGCTGTTTTTTTACGGATGGATGCGTCGGTGTGTGTCATGTGCATTCCCTCCGCCTTCACGAGTACCCAGTGGATACCAGAAATCTCAATGCCAATATTGGCTGCGAGATCCTTTACGCGTTGTCGCTCAGCAGCGGAGATATCGGTCACATAATTGGAAATCGTAAACGGCGCAATCTCAAGGCAGTCGTAACCCGTTTTAGCCGCATACGTCATGGTGTCCTCCATTGTCCACCCTTCAAAAATCTCATTGCAGATACCGAATTTCATTGGCGCAATCACGCCGGTTCGATAAAGCTTTGTCCAGCAATTTCACAATGGATGGACACCGATTATTTTACACGAGCCCCGTCAATGACGCTGAGCTACTCGTCGTGATGTTCGAAAAACACGACATAGCCGCCAAAGAAAAAATCATCGAGCCGATGCCCGATGGTGAAGATGAGTTCAGTCGCCCCGTGGAAGTGTGGGTGCCCGAAGCGGATTACGACCGCGCATATCAACTATTCTTCGGCGACAGCGAGGATGAGCTTTAAGCCAAAATGGCTCTGACCGGATGGGCCTCCTCGACTCCGGTTAGGCGTTGGTCCAAGCCTTGAAAGGGAAAGGTGAATCGGGAGTTGTCGATCCCCATGCAGTGGAGGATGGTGGCGTTGAGTTCGTTGAGGTGCACGGGATCGCGGGTGATGTTGTAGCTGAAATCATCGGTGGCGCCGTGGGTGATTCCGGGCTGGATGCCGCCGCCGGCAATCCACATGCAAAAATTGCGAGGGTGATGGTCGCGGCCGTAGTTTTCGCGAGTGAGTTTGCCCTGACAATAAACCGTGCGGCCAAATTCGCCGCCGAAGACCACCAGCGTGTCATCGAGCATGCCGCGTTGCTTGAGGTCTTTGATGAGTGCGGTGGTCGGTTGATCGACATCCATGCATTGATTTTTGATGTCCGCGGGCAACGAGCCGTGTTGGTCCCAGCCGCGATGGAGAATTTGCACGGTTCGCACACCGCGCTCTATGAGCCGCCGGGTGAGGAGGGCCGAATGCGCGAAGGTGCCGGGCTTTTGCGCGTTGGGGCCGTACATCTCAAGGGTGGCTTTGCTTTCTTTTCCGAGGTCGGTGAGTTCGGGGACGCTGGTCTGCATACGGAAAGCCATCTCGTACTGGGCAATGCGTGTTTGCGTTTCCGGATCGCCAAATCGCTCAAAGGTCTTTTGGTTTAACTTACCGAGTGCGTTGAGCATGGCGCGCCGATCGCTGGGTACCACGCCGGGAGGGTTTTTCACGTACAAGACAGGATCTCCGCTGCTGCGCAGTTTTACGCCGTCGAATTTGGACGGCAAAAACCCACTAGTCCACATGCGCGTGAACAGTGCTTGGCTCGGTTTTCTGACGGTGGGAGTGAACACCGCAAAGGCCGGTAGGTTTTGGCTTTCGCTGCCGAGACCGTAGCTGAGCCACGAGCCAAGGCTGGGTTTGCCGGGCACTTCGCTGCCAGTCATCACAAATGTGCACGCCGGATCGTGATTGATCGCATCGGTGTGTACTGATCGAATCATCGTGATGTCGTCGGCGATACCTTTCATGTGCGGCACCAGCTCGCTCATCTCAACGCCCGATTTGCCGCAGCGTTCAAAAGCAAATTTGCTCGGTGCCACGGGGAATCGTTTTTGACCACTGGTCATCGTGGTGATGCGTTGGCCGTTCCGGATGGAGTTGGGTAGTTCCTTGTCGAAAAAATTTGTGAGCCGGGGCTTGTGATCGAAGAGATCAATCTGCGAAGGCGCGCCGTTCATGTGCAGATAAATGAGGTTCTTCGCCTTGGGCGCGAAGTGTGGCAGCCCGGGCAGGGCGGGATGCATCTCACCGGTCGTCGTCGCGGGGGCAGCCAAAGTCCGTTGGCCAAGGAGCTGGGCCAGCGCAATGCCGCCCATCTTCAGGCCGGCGCCTTGAAAAAATTGCCGTCGGTTTTGTAATTGATGATATTCGTGCGCGGGATTCATGGATCAGTTTTTGTTTACCACTTCGTCGAGATTCAGCAGCAGATTGGCCACGAGCGTCCATGCCGCGAGCTCAACGGGCTTGAGTTTCAAGTCAGCTTTGCTTTCGCCGAATGCGGTGAGTTTCTTTGCGGCCTCGGTATCCTTTTCAAAACGGGAGCGGTGGCTCGTAAGCACATTCGCAATAATTTGAGCCTCAGTCGCATCCGGCTGGCGCGAGGTCACCGCCCGCCATGCCCATCGGATGCGCGCGTTGTCATCCGTGTTAGCGGCATTGAGAATCCGCTGGGCCAGATTGCGCGCAGCCTCGACGTGTTGCACGTCGTTCATGAGCTGTAGCGCCTGCATGGGCGTGTTGCTGCGGCCGCGCACGGTACAGCTTTGCTCGCGGCTGGGCGCATCAAAACTGGTCATGAACGGGGCCGGCGCGGTACGTTTTAAGAATGTGTAAATGCTGCGGCGGTAAAGATCGTCACCCTTACCCTGTTTGTAGTTGCGGGTGTTGCTGGAGGCAAACCCGACCGGCTCCCAAATGTTGGGCGGCTGATACGGTCGCACGCCGCGCCCGCCGAGCGTGGGCACAAGCAATCCGCTGAGACTGAGTGCCTGATCGCGAAGGACCTCGGCATCCAGCCGGAAACGAGGCGCGTGGGCGAGTAGTCGGTTTTCCGGATCGCGCTTTAACGCCGCCGGAGTGGCGCGCGAACTTTGCCGGTAGGTGTGGCTGGTGAGGATGCGCTTCACGAGTTGCTGTACGTCCCAGCCGTCCTCCACAAACTGCACCGCCAGCCAGTCGAGCAGTTCGGGATGCATCGGCAACTCGCCCTGCGTGCCGAAGTCCGCGCTGGTTTTCACGAGGCCCACGCCGAAGAATTGTTGCCAAATGCGGTTGACCGCCACGCGCGCGGTGAGCGGGTGCTTGCCGTCCACCAGCCAATTGGCGAAATCGAGTCGATTGTAATCACGTTCCTTAGGCTTGGCCGGCAGCGGCGGCAAAAATGCCGGTACATTGCGGCTCACCTTTTCGCCGGGGCGATCGTATTGGCCGCGGAGCATCACGAAGCTCTGACGCGGCTTGGGCAGATCCGCCATCACGAAAGTGATCGCAGTGTTTTTGCGGATATCCGACTGTTGTTTTTCCAGATCGGCCTGTTCGCTTTTAATTGCCCCCAGTTCCTTTTGTGCTCCCGCGTACACACGCGCCAACCAATGTTGTCGCAATTCAGTTTCATCC